>NZ_JBSVXS010000072.1:0-28711 GCF_054070155.1 Pseudomonas sp. SDT291_1_S447 | reverse complement strand
AGGCCAGGGCCTTGTATGGCACGGGTGTCGAGTCGGCGGTCTGGACACTGACCGTGACGGCCACCACCGCGCCTACGCTGACCTCCGCGAAGGGCTCGCCGAGCGGTGTCGAAATTCCTGCCGCAGGGTTCACGGTAGAAACGGCTGTAACTCTCTCCGGGATTGCTGCCAAAGGCCAGAATGTCGAAATCTTTGACGGCGCTGTCTCCAAAGGTCCGGCAACTGCACATGCCACAACCGGTGTCTGGACGTTGCTCGTCAGTGCCTTGGCTTTGGCAGCGCACAGCTTTACCGTCAAGGCGCTGTACGGTTCGGGGGCGACGTCGGCACCTAGGACCCTGACCGTGACAGCGGCCACGGCACCGACGATTACCTCGGCCAAAGGCTCGCCCAGCGGGGCCGATATTCTACCGGGAGGAACCACCGTGGAAACCGCTGTTACGCTCAGCGGCGTCGCCGCCAAAGGCCAGAAAGTCGAAATCTTTGACGGCGCTGTCACCAAAGGTCCGGCAACTGCAGATCCCACAACCGGTGTCTGGACGTTGCTCGTTAATGGCCTTGCTATGGCAGCACACAGCTTCAGCGCCAAGGCGTTGTACGGTTCGGGTGCCGTGTCAGCCGCCAGAACACTGACGGTGACAGCCGCTGCTCCGAAGTTGATGTCAATAATAGATTTGAGCGGCGCCGAGATTCCTGAGGGAGGCGTAACCATGCATCACGCCCGTTCGGCAAGCGGAGATGCGCCCGGACACGCATCTGTACAACTTTTCATCAACGAAAAACTCTTTGGCACATACGGAGTTGGTGCGAATCACTCTTTCCGAACAAACGAATTTCCTTTACAAGGGGGTACCAATCGACTCCAGATCAAAGGAGGCGGCACAGAGTCGAACGTGAGGACACTAACTAAAATATAGTAACTCCAAACGGCGCGTTATCGGGGACAGACCCTGAGCCCCCACAAACCTACTCCGGGCTCTGCGCCTGATGATGCATCTCATCACGCAGCAGTAAAAAGGGGGACGGAATTATTTAACCAGTAATTTAAACAGCGGGGCTTGATCGAGATTTTTCTGCTGACCGGGATGGCTCTTTCGCGAGCAAGCTCGCTCCCACAGGGGGAACGCGTTCGTTCCAAATGTGGGAGCGAGCTTGCTCGCGAAGGGGCCAGTGAAGTCAGCGCAAATCGCCTTTTAAACTCGGGCGTTTAAAAGACACCTTCAGACACGCCTTCCAGGCTACAAATTCTTGCGCCTTTGCCTACAGCTACGCCAGAATCCGCCGGCTTGTGCGCTTTGGGGTCGGGTTCTATTGTGGATCGGTCGCTGACGAATCAGCGATCGGGTTTAGCGACCCGGACCAACTCAGTGCATCAGCGTTCGTGGCTTCGTTGTGGGACTCTTCGCCCGCAAGTACGTTATGGCGGCTGTATGCGGGAGACCTTTGGGTCTACCGGTGTGCCTGAGACCGGTTCGCTAACCTGCGTACAGCTGCCACCTTCACCTGTTTAGCGACAGAGAAAGAGTGGCTCCCTAAATTCAGGAGCTTCACCATGATCAAACCAACACCCAACCCACCCGAAACCGACGCCACCTCCCCCTACGAATCCCTCGATTCAAAAAAACTCCACGAAGCCGCCGACCGCGCCCTCGATCACTACCTCTGCCCACCCGGCTCGACCCCACCGCCACGCAAAACCCGGCGGATGTACGCCGTCACCGCGGACTTCAAAAACGAGGAACTGCTGGCCGATGCCAGCGAAACCCTCGCTTCCGCCAGAACCATCGCCCATGACTTCGCCCATCTCATACCCGCGTCGCAGCGCAGGACTCTATTGGGGATCGCGCAATTGATCATGCTCGGCGAACTGGCGGTGAATCGGGTGATGGATAATCTGGAGGTACCGCAGTAGCACGGTTCTGTGACATGCCTTGGGTGAGGTGTTGTGGCTGCTGACGTCTTCGCGGGCAAGCCCGCTCCCACAGGGATCTGCGCCGTTCACAAACCCCTGATCCACCGACGAACCTGTGGGAGCAAGCTTGCTCCGGGCGGCGATCCGACGAAGGCGACCTCACAGCCAGCACATGTCTTCAGGCATAAAAAACCGCTGCCCCGTTGAATCGGGACAGCGGTTTTTGTGGTTTCGACAGCAACATTTTCTCGTCCAAGCCACAGACGACCACTCGTCGGATACCACGCGAAACCTGTCAGACTTGACAGGTGTGCAAACCCTTCAACACAGGTTCAATCACTCCATCACCCGAGACGGAGTGCACGCCCATGTTCGCTATCCACCCCGCGCTTGCAAGCACCCCGCCTCTCGATGAATTCGACTACCACACGACGCCTGCGCGCTCTTCAAGAGGTCTTGCCTGATGCCTTCTCACACACTCTTCCGCTTCCCTCCCCTGAGGGAAGGCAATGACACACTGGTACTGCGCCCGCTGCTGATTCCGGGGATGCTCGAACCGACGCAAGACGGCGATGGCGGTATCAACATCAACGTGGCCACTGACGATCCGCAGGGCCTGCTTTGCGTGATCAATCCTTATCTGCCCCCCATGAAAGAGGGGGACAAACTCGAGATCCACTGGAACAACGAGAAAGTGCTCGAACGACTCGTAGCGGCCGACGAAGTCAATCAGCGGGTGTTCTTCTATTTGCCGACGCCGGCAGAGTCGGGGTGGGCTGAGAATTGCCATTATGTACTGACCCGCGTGGGCGAGACTCAGCCCGATCCACCGCCGGCGTCCTTGCGGGTATTGATCAAACTCTACAAGCCGGGAGATCGTGACAATGATCCGCATTTGCCCGACGGTCATTCAAAACTGAACATCGTGCAGTTGCCGCCCGAGCTGGTCGAACAGGGTGTCATAGACGCCGAATGGTCGAAAAACGGGGTGCCGGTCACAATCCCTCACTACGTGTACTGCACGCGGAACGATAAAGTCAGATTGCAGGTAGGCGACTATTCGCTACCCGCGCACCTCATTACCCAAGACCAGGCCGACGACAAGCAACCGATCGAAATCCGCATCGAACAGGAACACATTCTCCGCGTCGGCGATGGCCTGAAACGGGAAATCAAATACTACATCAATGATGAAGTGTGGAACTGGGCCGACCGCCATTCCAAACGCACCTACATCGACGTGGACGCCGGCGGCGGGCGCCTGGAACCGCCAATCTTCAAGGAAGCGGTCAATGGCGAAATTACTATCAGGGATTTGAACAAGCTGCCGGTAACAGTACAGATCCACGTCAACCCCAAGGACTTCGGTCTGGGCGACAACGTGGAAATGACCTTCATCGGTAAACCGCCAGGCAACGCTGAACCGATCGTTTGCAGCGCAACCCGCGAGATCGACGACATTCCCTCGGTGCTGGAAATCGAGGTGCCCTATGACTTGATCAGGGCTCTCGCTCTGGGCAGCGCCGACGCCTCTTATATTCTCTACAAAAAGGACGGTGGCGACCCGCTGTCTTCCCAGCGGACCATTGCGACCGTAGTGGGCGACGTCAACATGTTGCCCGAGCCGACCCTTCGCGAACTGATCGGCGACACCCTCGAACCGGACGAGCCCTACGCCACTGTCGATGTGCGCTACGGCATGAAAAACGGCGATCTGATCTGCCTGAGATGGTATGGCACCCGGTCCAATGGCGACGAGTATGAGCACGAGGTTCCGCATATCGTCAGCGACAACGAAGCCAAGGAAGGCGTGGTGACGTTCTACGTCGACGCGGAGCACATCATCGCGCTTGATAACGGCACGCTGGATCTTTCCTACATGGTCGCCAACGATGCACCGGGTCTTCTCGATGTCAGAGAGTCCGAACGGTTGCTGGCCAAGGTCGAGAAGGTTCGGGCGACGTTGCCCAGACCCGAGGTGATTGAGGCCGAGCCGCCGGGGGATGTACTTGATCCGTCGAAGGTGTTCGACAGCGTTCATGTGCTGATCGGCGCGGAGGCGAACACCGTCAGCGGTGACGTATTGACGTATTACTGGCGCAGCCCCATCCCCCTCACCAGTACGAGTGACTGGGTGCCCATCACCACCGTCAGCGCAGGCAAACCGATGCGGTTCAGGGTCGACAAGAAATACGTCACGGCAAACATCGGCCGATATGTTGATGTGCGCTACGTGCTGTGGCGTGCGGTTTCGCAGCGCTATGAATACTCGGCCACGCTGGTGCTGTTGATCGGTGAACTGGTTGGTGATCTGCCACCCCCCGACGTGCTTCAGGCGGTCGAAGGAGTGCTGAACCCTATGCATGGGCTCAACGGTGTCGACGTAAGTGTCAGTTATCCGAGCATGAACCCCGATCAGGACATGATCCGTCTAAGGTGGCTCGGCGCACCTGGTGCAGGTACCTCCGATGACCTGGAATTGCCGGGACATGCAAGTGGCACCGTCCAGTTTCCTATGCCTCCCGCGATTGTCGGTGCCAACATTGCCAAAAGAGTGAGCATTGACTACTTGGTCACCCGCTATATGGTCACCACGCCATCAGACATGTTTGACCTGTATGTATCGAACTTTCAAGACCCTGAAAACGAGCTGCCACGACCACAGATTCCGCAAGCAAAGGATGACATTCTGGATCTGATGGAATTTAACGGTGACGCCACTGCGCTGCTCGAAACGTGGCCGTTCATTGCTGCAAAGCAATGCATCTGGTTCTTCGTCGACGGTATTACCACTGCCGGACAAAGCTATCGCATCCGCATTCTGGACGGTGTGGAAATAACCCCGGCCCAGATCAGTGCCGGCCTTGATGAAGTGTTGCGCAAAAGCGAATTGATGAAACTGGGGCACTCGACCCCCGCCAGTGTCGGCTGCAAGGTCGCATTCGACGGCAGCAGGAACGAGAACAGCGCTATCGAGTTTCCCCCTCGACAATTGACGGTCAGAACCCGCTACGACTATGTAACCCCCGTCATTACGCTGGTGGAAGATGTGTGGGGCGAGATCGAAGAAGGCGACAAGACGCGCGCCGACGAAGTCATCATCTCGGGTACTGCGACGAGGGGCGAGACGATTGAACTGTTCGACGCGGGTTCGACATCGAAGGGAACCGCTCCGGTCAAGGATGACAGCACGTGGAAGGCCACCATCAGCACGCCCACCGAAAAGCTCTACAGCATTACCGCCAAAGCCTTGTATGACGCTGACCCCGTATCCAGTGATCCGAGAACATTCACCGTCAAATTCACGCAAACACCGGAAATTCTCTCCGTGACCGACTCTCGAGGACCGGTTGCCCCTGGAGCTACCACCTATGACAACAGTGTTCTGGTCATGGGCAGTGCGACTCCCAACCTGCAAATCGAGCTGCGCGAAAGCAATCAGCCGAATATCACTCTGGATGTCGATAACGACGGTCATTGGGAACACCGGCTCAACGACCTCAAGGTTGGCAATTACAGCCTGGTCGCCACTGCCAAATACGAGGTCGACCCGCCATCGAGCCCCGCCAGAACCTTCAAAGTTGCACAGGCTGTGACACCGACGATTTCCAGGGTCAGTGATGTCCGCGGAGACATCGCCCCAGGCGGTACGACCTATTACCGCAGTGTCGCGCTGACCGGCAAGGCCAGTCCGAACGAGACGATCACACTGCTCGATACCACGACCGTTATCGACACGGTGGCTGTCCCGGCGAGCGGCGATTGGCAATACACATTCAGCAGCCTTCACCTGAAAGGCTACAGCCTGACTGTGCGGGCGGAATACGGCAGCAATCCAGTGTCCGACCCGCCAAGGGTGTTCAAGGTGGAAACCCATGTCTCGCCGACTATTACTTCCGTCAAGGATTCCGTAGCGGAAGTTGCTCAAAACCAGACCACCTATGACTCTGCGGTGAACCTGGAGGGTACCGGCACCCCGCGTGAACAGATCCAGCTCTATGACAAGGGGGGAGTCATTGGCTCGCCGGTCACGGTCGATGCCAACAAGCAATGGAAAGGTACCGCGAGTAACCTGGCGATTGCCGAGCACAGCATCACGGCGAAGGCCTTGTATGACGCGACACCGGTGGAAAGCCCGGCCAGAGTATTCAAAGTCGCGGCGCACATCGCACCAACGCTGACGTCTGTCCATGATGGCGTTAGCGAAGTCCAAAACGGCGGGCAAACCAAAAGCACCACGGTCACCCTGCGCGGCAAGGTTACACCCAACTACGAGGTGCAGATCCATGACAACAACATTCCAAAGCATAGGGTGCGAGCGATTGGTGACACATGGAGCACAACGTTGGCAGTCGGTTTGGGGGACCACTCCGTAAAAGTAAAAGCGGTCAGCACCGGGCAGGATTCAAACTCCCGCAGCTTCAAGGTGATCTCGCCAATACCACCGCTGAACTTCAATACAGATCCCGTAACCTTGAGCGGCAAGATTTATCTCATTCCGGGGAGCGCAGTATTGCCAACCTTCGGCCCAGGCACTTCGGTGCACCACAGGGCGAGTGGTGGCCAACCTGACTACGCTTATAGCACCAGTAATGGCAACGTTGCTGTCGTAGACAAGGACAGTGGGCTCGTCACTGCGCGAGGTAACGGCAGTGCAACGATTTCGGTAACGGATGAGGCGGGCCAAAGGAAAAGCTATTCGGTGTCGGTAACAGGGGTGACGCAATGTTATGGATTAGGCGCAAACTGGTTGTCCAGAATAAGTGATGAGGCAAAACGTCGAGGTCTGAGGTTGCCTTCAATGGCCGAGTTGCGGGCAATAAACAGTGCTTATGGAAATCGTTGGCCAATGGGTAATACATTCTACTGGTCTAATGAAGCGATCCTTTATTGGCCCAACCCCAACCCGTTCTATCACTGTAAAAATCTGGTTACAGGGCAGGAAAAAACGATTATGAACCTGAATGTAGTGCCCGGAGTGGGCATCACCCCTTGAGCAATGGCTGACGAGCGTGAATGCTTGGTCGAGGAGTATCACCGCTCCATCCACCGTCGTAAGCTCTCGTGTCGGGACACTCTCTGGCTTGAGCAGGCACGCCCCGATAAGCAAAAGCAGCTAAACAAAAAGACCGCCGCCCCGATTCAACGGAGCTGCGGTTTTTTATGTCTGAAGACATGTACTGGCCGCCAGGCCGCTTTCGCGAGCAAGCCACTCGCACTGGATTCTCTCTGGGCGCAGGTCTTGTGTTCGGCATAGACCAAATGTGTGCGAGCTTGCTCGCGAAGAGGCCATACTTGCCAACAAAAAATCCCCTGCAAGGGCGGGACAGCTGACGGCGTCAGCATCAGGCAAAACTGATTAACAGAAATGACAAGGCCGCTGCTCCTCGATAGAACAGCGGCCGTAAAGGTGTCTCGCTGATTACGAGACACTTTCCCTGCATGAGACAGTAGTTAAAAGCTGTACCGCCATCCCAGATTCACACCGAAAGGCTGTTCGATATGCTCCCCATTGGCATAGTCCAGGTCCATATGCACCTGCGACTTCTCCGAAATGGCCACCGCCACCCCCGCACCAAACTCCGCCCGGGAACCCGACAAGTCATTGTTGAACACGTTGTTGTTGACCTTCACTTCGTTGTTCGAGGCGAACTCATGAGCAATCGCCGCGCGCACGTAAGGCTGCGCGACAGCGCCGTTACCGAAACCGAAGTTGCGCCCGAACGTGGCACCGGCCTTGCCCAGCAGAGAGCGCATGCGATCGCCATCGGCCTGCATGTCGTTGTTCAGCGTGTAGCGTTTACCCTGGATCTGCACCGCCGACAGTTGCGTGAAAGGCTCGACGAAGTAGCCGTCTGCCAGTTTTATATGACGACCGAATTCCGCCGAACCGCCCATACCCCAGTTGTCGTAATCGCCTTTGGTGCGGCTGTCGTCACTCAGGCGGACCTTGGACTCGTTGCGAAAGCGGTTGAACTTGAGCACGCCGTCGAAGTAATAACCGCTATCGCTGTCGAGCCAGGTCACGTAGGGGCCGACGTAGTAACTTTTCACCGTGCCCGAGGTGCCACGGTTCAAGTCCAGATCGGACTCGCTGGTGCCCGCCAGCACGCCCACCAGTATCTGGCTTTCACCCACTCGGGCGTCAGCGCCAAGGGACAGGCCCTGCTGCGTCTGCTGGTAGCCCACGCCCGAACCGTCGGCCACGTTGTATTTGTTGCCGTACGTGCGGATCCAGCCACCGGACTGTCCGCCATTGAAACGCAGCTCTCCCATGCGGCTGCGCAACGACGACAACTCGCCGTACCACACGGTCGGCGCGGTGTTGAACAAGGCCAGTACCGAGCGCGCGCCGGGGCTGATGACTTCGGTGGTCGGGTCGAGAAACCACTCCTTCGCTCCCCCCTCGATTTCCCGACTGGCCAACCCATAAGACCAGGTCCCGACATCCACCCGCTGATCGCCGGCCAGCGCAAAATTCGCACCGTCGGTGGTGCCGGTACGCACTAGCGTCAATTGCTGCGGCGACAACGCATCCAGCCCCGAAGCCTTCACAGCGAGATCGAACTGCCCCTCTGACTGACCAAGAACATTGAGGAAATCACTCTCACCACTGGCAAAATCACCTTTCATTTCAAACGTACCGGTACCGGCGAGCGAACCGATCGTCAGTCGATGGTAGGTCGCGGGCTCTTGCGCCGCGCCGAAAGTAACTCGTCCTCCTTCCATGCGCATTGCGCCAACAGAGTCATCGCCGGTCAGGGTCCAGTTTGAATTGTCGTTGATGTTGACGCCGGCGACCTTGTCCAGGCTGCCGGTGAATTGCGACTGGTTCTGCAGGGTGACGCTGGCCGTCGAGCCGTCCTCAACCAGCACGTCTCCGGTCATATGGCCTCGGTCGAAGATGAAATCAGCCGTGCTGGAACCCGTCACTGCAAAGTTGCCATTCAACGTACTGCTGCCAACCGTTACAGCGGCGGTCGAAGCCTCTTGAACCACCAGTAATTGATCAGCGCTACCCTGCAGAGTGGAGTTGTTCAGCACCTCGATGCTGACGTTTGCGCCACGGGCAACTTCTATGGCCGGCCCGTTGCGCCCCTCAACACTGGCACCGTCCAGTACCAGCGTATTGCTACTGCCTGAAACGGACGAGTCGTTGACCATCCGTACCCCCGCCCGGTCGCCGCTGATACGAGTACCGTCAGTAGCGTGCACCTCACCGCCGATCATATTCAGGCCGACACTGCCCGCGGCCTGCCCCGTGACTTCACTGCCGATCAGTGTCAGGTGGCTCAACGCGGTTATCTGTATCCCGGCTTCGCCCCCCCTGAATTGACTGTCAGTCGCGGTGACAGTCGACCCCTGCGTCGAGGAGAAAGACCGATTGACCATCATTCCTATCCAGTCGCTGGTGACATTGGCCTGCACAAGAGTGCCTCGACTGTCCGAGATGGAAATCCCCTCAATGCCAGGTTCAGCATTCACCGTGGCGCCATTGATGTTCAATGTCGATCCGGAAACCACGTTGAGGTTTTGAGTACTGGCCCGGGTCAGATTCAGTACCCCGTTATTGCGCACCAGATAATCAGTGGCCGGCACTGTCGAATCTACATCCAGCGTGCTGTTATCGACGATGACCGCCAACGCGGGAGAACCCAACATAAAAAATGCCGGTATCGCTACCAGCATTCGAAAGCTTCCGGTGGAAGCGACTCTGCAGAATGAAAAGACTTCGGGTTTCATGATTGACTATCCTTCGTTTAATTAACTCCGGCAAACTTGTTTACCCGCCAGATAATTCAGCGTCGTACGATACCGATTGCCACACCCCAACCAACGTAGGATTTTTCTGACTTTTGCAGGGTAAAAGTCCGTAAAATAATTCGTAACCACTTCTCACCGGCTACTTGTTAAACATTTAAAAGGGAAGGTACGTACAGTACCTTCCCTGGCAACTTCAGCGCCTACTCAACGCAGCGGGCATGGGCCACCCCCCGGATCTTTCATATAAACCCTCACCACATGTTCCACGGAGGCTGTGTCGCGCCCGTCAATTACAGCCGAGTAAATTATGCCTCCCCAAGCGTTTTCCGTAGTCAGTACGGCCGGATCATAAGGAATCTTTACAATGAACCCGGCAGCTGCTTCCTGACTAGTTGGTATGTGTTTAACTTTGGCTTCAGTACCGGGTTTAATCGTGCTTCCGTTGTCAATGTAACCTTGATAAGTGAACGTCAACTCCTGACCTTCCAATTGGGGCTCGCCCCCCGATACCAACACTTCGACTACTGTGCCGGCAACGCTATCCGTTCGCAAAGACTGGCAATTCAGCAAGCCGAAGTCTTCATCGAGGTGTTGGAACCTCACCACTGGGACGACACCGTCACGAATGAGTACATCAACATCCGTCGCGAGCGAAACATCTACGTTATCGTTTACATCGTGGCTGATTACATAATGGGTCTTGATCGGATTACCATTGCCTGCGCCGTCGAAAACCCTCCATAGAACAGTAAATCGCAAGTCGGCTGGAAGCGTAGCACCGATTTTTACAACCCCGCCGTCTGCCTCGCTTACCGGCTCACCTTTCCAGTAAAGCTGTATCTGGTCATTCTCCTTGGCCCCGGTATAGAGCGTAGCCGTTACAACTACCGGACCCACGTTGTCCCCCTCCCTCAACTGATCGGGAGTACCTCCAGCGGCTCCCTGCACTGACAGTTCTGGCAGATCGGGGTTAGGGTTGCCTGGCTTGTCGGGATCTATTGGCGTGCCTGGCTTGCGCAAATCCACGCTGATATTGTTCAGCTCGACCGGATTAAGAGGATGGGCAGCACCCCCGCGTTTTATCTGATAACTGGCTGTAACAGTCTTCGGGCCGGCATTGTTGTTGAAGACATTGCGGAAGGGGACATCGACATAAAAAGGAAAACCGGGAATCGTGACCGCCGGCTGTAACAGGCCATCCCAGGTGACTTCCAACTGATCACCCGGAAGGAAGTTGGTATATTCATCTTTAATTCCGACGCCTACCGGCTCCTGAGCATCCGCCAGATCAATCAGGCTATCGATATACAGGGGAATATCCAGCGGCTGCAAATCTGCTGGAGGATCTGTCAGCGTGACGTTCAATCGTTTATAAGGTGACTCAAGGCTTACATTTCCCTTGCGATCCGTCACTTTCCAATAAATAGCCCTTACACCCTCTTCATCGTCCAGCATTGCGGCGGTCAGTCGAAATTCCAAAGGCAGAGTCAGATCCGTGCGATTAACTGTTCCAATCAACGTCGCCAAAGCGGAGGAACGACCGATAAAACATTCAACCTTATCATTCAGCATGTGGAGTTGATATTCCTGAACCCTTATCAGCACATGACCATTATCGTCCAGATATTTTTTAGTGATACCGTCACGGTCTACTTCAGCTGGAACAATTACCTCCGTTTCCGTCAGTGGCGGGGTGCTGTCAACATTAATCGGCACGGGTGTCACCGTAGCGATGTTCCCACCTTGATTGAGGTAATAGCTCAGTTCATGTTCTCCCTCTTTGTCGGTCAGGTTGGCCGGCAGCGTCATCTCGATTAGGAGAATGGCAGGGTCAATTGGCGTGGTATAGGTAAAACGCGTTCCCGGCAACCTCCTGCCATTCCACGTCAATTCAATAAACCCCGCCACCGGGGGCGAAGCACCTGCTTCTGAAAACCGAGGAATATTTATTTTCAGTGGCAAGCCCTGTATTGAGCGATGAACCTGATTCTTGCCATCACCCGGTTGATCAGGAAGCAAGAGATTATCGGGGTGAATTTCAGGCGGAAATGCATCCATCTTCGGGGCTGCCAAGCGGATCTTCTGGTAATCCAGTCGACTTTGCTGTGCGGGGGTGAGTTTTTTATAAACGGTCATTTTATCGCTCCTGGAGAAGACGCCCACGCATACGCAACAACGCAGGCATACGTTTGGCACTGGTTAAACTTCTTGCAATTAACAGACACTGCTCAAGTCAGACACGAGAAACGTGGAACTCAAGAACTGCTTATTTCAATAAGCCTGGCAACTTCGCAGACGAATACTCTGCAAACTTTTCACCCCAGCCGGAATGCTCGCAGGGCGAACCGCAGTGATCCTCGCCCTCCTTATCGGAACAGACAATACTGCTGGGCAGGGTTCTATTGATAATGACGAACTCCTCTTTTGAACTACCCACTCCGCCCTTGGCTTTCTTAAGTGTGTAATGACACAGTGCAGAGCCATCATTCACCATAGGGGCAATCAGACGTTCAAAGTCCGCGACATGCACTTCAAAACCTTCACGCGCTTGCGCGTCGCTCAATATCGTGGGGAACTTGTCTGTCACTCCGGGAATAGGTTCAGAGCCATTCCGTCCTTCACATCCTTGCCAATGCAGAGTCACAACATCATCTTTGTCGAAGGCGTTATTCCCGTCGATTTTTACCCAGACCCCTTTCCAGAGTCGCGGGCATGCACAACAGTCAAGAACACCGTCCCTGCTCGCATGAGGAAAGGATGGCTCCTTCAGGTTTTCGATCACCACAATCGATACATTGACTGAGGTTGTCAGAGCCTGTTGCAGGTTGACGTTGTTGCTGGTCGTGTAATAGACCGGTAATGCAGGGTTCTCCCGATCCTGGTCAATGATCGACCAGGGAATGGTGAACGGCACGCGCTTACCGGCTACATCACCGTGCTGAACGATATATTGCGCTGCAGGTGTGGTGATCGCCCCCCAAAACAGGCTGATGGTCTGCCCGGCGAGTGGCGCATCAAACAGCGCGAGAACCCCCTCGGCAGGCTCGCCAAAATCATCAGACGTCAACGTGTTGAGGACTTTCGAATTGACGCCGTATATTTCTACTTTTGCCAGAGTCGGGTTGAGTAATGCCGGGGCATTGGCATGGTCCTGTCCGGCGAGGGTCAAATCTACCGGGACCCTGGTTTCCAGAGAGGATGGCGTGGTGCCTGAAGGACGCCGCACTTTGTAAGTCACCGACGCCGTCAAGGGCCCCAGCCCCTTAGCTGTCAGGGCTGACCAAGGCACTGGCACGACCACGGGAAAGCGGGAAGGATCAACCGGCACCGGCGCCAGCGGTGTGCCATTCCAGTCGAGCAGAATGTCGTTGTCACTACCAGGATTGTCATAACGATCGATTTCTACCGTCACGGTTCCCTGAGCCACCGCACCTTCGCGGGCATGCTGGCGGTCAATCAACCCTCGGTCCGACAACGGCACGCGAGGCGGCTTGAGATTTCCGGGCCCCGGGAGCAGATCGACAAACAGCCCCAACAGTTCTGATATGGGGCCTTTATTACCCGCCCAGTCTCGTAGACGGTAATAGATATAACGGGGCCCCTCACCCCGGTCACGAATATCCTGTTCGCGCACGGTGATAAACAGTTCATCACGGTCAATGTCTGCCTGACTGAATTCCTGTTCGCCAATATCTGTTTCCGAGCCGGAAGGTGTATCCGTATCGGTCCAGAAATAAATCGCTCTGTCCCGGGCTTTAATTCCCGGATAACTGCAAACTTTAAAACGAACCTGCCCATGCTCCTTCAAGTAGTCGTCGGTGATACTGCCGACGACATCCAGCATTTCCAGCAAGACGGGCTCCTGACCATAGTTCGGGGCCACCGTGTCCACGGTAATACGTTTTTTTGCGGACTCAGCAGGGTTGCCCCCCTGGATCAGGATGTAAGACAGGTCGTAGATGCCACTGTCCATATAGTCCCTGGGGACTGACACGTATTTGTCCCCAGGTGCGATGGGAATAGGAAACTTAAATTCATTGACTTCGCGAAAGTCATTCCCAAACAGGCGGAATCCCACTTTGATAATATCGGGCCCGAGAAGAGGATCGGTCGTGAAGTTCCACTCAGGAACAATCAACTGCAGATCACGGTTCAACTCCGTACGCGGCAACAGTCCGTCGGGGCTTTCTTCACCGAGTTCGTCTTTGAGAATGACCGGCACTCGCGGAACCGGCAAAGCGGTGACTTCCGATGGTTGCGAATTTGCACTGTGCGGGTCTTGTGTGTGTTCCGGGGGCTGCATGTAAGACACTCCGCGACAATTAACCAATCGTTGGTGTGCGGGTATCAACAGGGTGATACCGCCGCTGCATGGGTTCGATTTAATGCGCAATGGCGGGTGCTGCCTACTGTCAGAAATTACAGGTATTGCTACCGTTCGTCGGAATCAATGCTCATGCACAGGGGGCTTAAACATGTGCGCTTATCAGAAACGTGCAGGCAACAAATCGAGCTACACGACCTAGCGTCATCGCTTACAGCTACGCCAGAATCCGCCGGGTTGATGCAGGTGTGATCAACCGCTGAGTTTTTCGGAGTCAGATCTGGCGCTTTCGCGAACAGGCTCGCTGCCACAGTTAAACGCGCTCCAATATGGGAGCGAGCCTGCTCGCGAAGACTGACGAAAGAACAACGCCCTGCCTCCAGGCAGAAAAAACCCGCCGCCCCGGTTGAACGGGACGGCGGGTTTTGTCGTTTCAGGCGTCGCTTACACCGTATCCACCTTCAACGAATGATCATTCAGCATCCCGCTGATGATCGTCGCCGTGTCATGCCCGCCAGCCACCACCCCGCCCGCCCCCGGCGTTACGCCGTAGTGGCTGGCCAGATTGACGCCGGCCAGATCAATCGTCTGGTTCGGCGTAGCACCGGCCATGGCGCTGACATCAATGCTGGTGAGCACCGAGGCGCCGCTGCCGCTGACAGTGAAGTGCAGGTAGTCATCCAGTGACGCTGTGGTGCCGTTTTCGCCCTGCAGCAGTTGCGACAGGTCGAGCTTGTCGGTGCCGGGGGTGAAGTCGGTGATCAGGTCGTGGCCGCTGTTGCCCTTGAGCCACTGGAAGGTATCGGCCCCTGCGCCGCCGGTCATGGTGTTGTTGCCCATGCCGCCAATCAGCAGGTCGTCGCCACCGCCACCGTTGAGGATGTCGTTGCCGAGGCCACCGTTGATCACGTTGTTATTGTTATCGCCGGTGAGGGTGTCATTGAAGTTCGAGCCGACGAGGTTTTCGATGCCGGTCAACGTATCGGTGCCGGCGCCCAGGGTGTTTTGCGCACCGAGCAGGCCGAGGTTGACCGTGACCCCGGCCGTGGCGTGGGCGTAGCTGGCGGTGTCGCTGCCAGTACCGCCGTCGAGCAAATCGTTGCCCGGGCCGCTGTAGAGCAAGTCGTTGCCGGCACCGCCGTGCAGTTCGTTGTTGCCTGAGCCTGCGGTGAGCACATCGTTGCCGTCGCCGGCGTTGATGATGTTGTCGCCGCTGCCCGCCACCAGCACGTCATCCCCCGAGGTGCCGGTGAGGGTGTGGCCGTCCTGATAGCTGATGCTGACGTTGGCGGTGTCGCTGCCGCCATGGTTGTCGTTGGCGGTGTAGCTGCCGTGGAAGTCCGGAGTGATGTCGTGGGCACCGGCGTAGTTGAGGGTCATGGTCAGCTGATAGTTTTCCGCTGCGTTGGGGTTACCGCCGCCGCTGGGATTGGCGATGTTGGTGATGTGGATCTGATAGACGCCATCGGCTGAAGCGGTGAGGGTTTGTCCGTCCGCCAGGGTTGTGTAGGCGCCACCGTTGATCGAGTACTCCATGGTGACGTGACCGGCCGCCAGGTTGTGATCCAGATTGAGGGTTTCGCCCTGGCGCAGGTTGACGGTGATGCGGTCTTCATCGTTGGCGTTGCTGTTGGTCACTGCACCGAGATAGCCACTGACCACCAGCACGGCGGTCATGGTCGCGGCGTTGGCACTGAACGAATTACGCACGTTGGCCAGGTTCTGGTTGGCGGCGGTGTTGACGTTGGTGCCGGTGAAGTTGATCGCGCCGGTGCCGGTGAAGTCCGCCGCTTTCGAGATCCAGCCGGTGTTGAAACTGGTGGGCGTGGCGTTGAGCGTGTCGCCATTCGGATCGGTGTCATTGGCCAGCAACAGCTCGCCCGGCACCACAATGTTGCCAGAGAGCACGTTGGTGATGACGTGATCGTCAACCGCCACCGGCGGCGCGTTGGGAATGACTTTCACGGTCAGCGTCGAACTGGCGAGGTCGCCGTCGTTGTCGCTGACGGTGAAGCCGATGTTCTCGGTGATGACCACAGCGGTGGTTTTCTGCGAGGTGTAGGTGTAGTCGCCGGTGTCGAGGTTGATCAGCAGTGTGCCGCCGTTATTGGTGGCGATGCTCAGCGTGTTATTGACGGTGTTGAAGGTGCCGTGGTTGATGCCGCCGCTTGGCGTCAACGAGCCTTGGCCGCTGAGGGCTTTCGGATCGTAGGTGTAAGTGGTGCCGTCAATCACGATGGATTTGATGAAACCGCCGTCGGCGCCGAAGGTGCCGCCCTCGCCCAGCAACGAACCGGTGACCGGCGCGCCCTGTACGGTGCCGGACAGCACCGAGTTGAGTTGATTGAGATCGGTGACCACCACCGCGTTGGTGTTGGTGTGGCTGATGCCGTCATACGCCAGCGGGTCGAGGTTGGCGTTGCTCACGCCGCTGCCGAGGCCGATCGCGTAGTTCTTGATGTTGTTGGCATCGAGGAAGTTTTTCAGCGCGGCTTCATCAGCGGCGTTGATGTCGCCTTCGTTGGGTTTGCCGTCCGAGAAGAAGTAACCGACGTTCTGCGCCCCAGTGAGTTTGCCCGAGGTGTTGAACGCGGTTTGCATCACCGCGACAGCGGCGTCGTAGTTGGTGCCGCCGCCTGCCGTCAGCCCGGCGAGAATGGTTTTCGCGGTCGCGACATCGACCCATACCGAGGTTCTGTCAGTGGCGTTGCTGCTGAAGGTAACGAGCTGGACTTTGACATCGCCGAGGTCGTCGTACTTGTCGAGCAAGGCGCTGATCGCCTGCTTGGCCAGGTCCAGCCGCGACAGGCCCGGCACACCCGAGGCGTCGGCCATACTGCCAGAGATGTCGAGGACGATAAGCAGGTTGGAATCGATCTCCACTGCCGCCACCGAACGATCCGACGCCACCGCTTTTGGTACGTCATCGACGATGTTGACCACGAGGGTACTGGTGGTGCTGTTGCCCAGTGCATCGGTGGCTTTGTAGGTGAAACTTTCGCTGAGGGTGTTCGCCCCGTCGTTGGCGCCCGGCGAGGTTTTCGGTGCCGAGGTCAGCGTGTAGGTGTAGGTACCGTCGGCGTTGAGCTGAATCTGCCCATAGCTGCCGGTGGCGCTGCCGACCAGGGTGTAGGTGATCGCGCCCGTACCGCCAGTGACTGCGCCGACCAGCGTGCCGGTCGCGGTTTCACCGGTGTTGCTCGGGTCGCTGCCGGTGACCGTACCAGGGGCCAGATCCGCGCCGTCCTTGCTCAGGTCGAGGGCTTTTTCATACACCGTCACGTCCTGATCGACCGAGGCTACCAGTTTGCTGTCGGCGACGTTGATGGTGATGGTCGTGGTGCTTTCATCGCCGTCGCTGTCGCGGATGGTATAGGTGAAGGTATCGGTGGCGCCCGGTGGGCTCACCGAGTTCGGGTTGCTGTGGTAAACGGCATTGCCCGCCGCATCGAGGGTCAGGTAACCGAAGTTGCCATTGATGTTGCTGTTGAGGCCGCCGATGGCCGAAGTGCCGGTGTTGCTGCCGGCGCGCACGCCGATCACTGTGGCCGCGCCATCGGCACCGCTGATGTCATTGCCCAGCACGCTGACATTGACCGTACCGCCCTCGGCCACCGAGCCGGTGTCGGGTTTGGCGGTCGGCAGGTCATCGATGATGTTGACGTTGATCTGGCCGTTGGCGGTGCTGCCATCCGTGTCCGTGGCCACGACGGTGAAGTTCTCGGTGAGGCTGTTGGCACCGTTGGCGTTCGGATGGGTTTCGTTATCGACCAGGGTGTAGCTGTAACTGACCACACCGGTCGCGGGGTTGTAACCGGTGACGGTGAAGGTGCTGCCCAGCGGCGAGACGACCGATTGCGGGAATCCTGCGGCAACACCGTTGGTGACCACGGCGATGCCGCCCACAGTAAGGGTTTGCAGGCCATCGAGCGCAGTGACGGTGAAGGTGCCGCTCTGGGTCAGCGCCGGGGTGTCGGGGCTGGTGCCGTCGCTGAGGTTTTTCTCGTAGACGCTGAGTTCGCCACCATTGACGTCGAGGCCGTTGAGCAGCACCGGATCGTCGTTGTTGTGGATGTTCAGCACCAGGTTGGCGGTGCTGGTGTCGCCGTCGGCATCGGTCAGGGTGTAGCTGAACGTCTCGGTGCCGTTACCGCCGCCGTGCAGGTTTTTGAAGTCGGCATCGTTGGGGTTCAGCGTGTAGGTGTACGTGCCGTTGGCGTTGAGCACCAGCGTGCCGTAAGTACCGGTGAAGGTGCCGGCGGTGATCGGCCCGGCATTCGGTCCGGTCGCGACCACATCGGCGCCTTGCACATCGTTGCTCAGTACGTTGCCAGTCAGGGTCAGTTGCGTTTCCGAAGCGTTGTTGGCGTTGCTGTCGTTCACGGCTTTCGGCACGTCATCGACGATGTTCACGACGATGGTGCTGGTGACGATATTGCCCAGCGAATCGGTGGCCTGATAGGTAAAGGTTTCGGTCAGGCTGTTGGCGCCGTCGTCAGCATGTGGCGTGGTGCTTGCCGGCGAGGTCAGCGTGTAGGTGTACGTGCCGTTGGGGTTGAGGACGATTTGCCCGTAGTTGCCGGTGGCGCTGCCGACCAAGGCATAACTGATTGCACCGACCGCACCGGTGACCGAACCGACCAAGGTGCCGGACGCGGTTTCGCCGGTGTTGGTCGGGTCGCTGCCAGTGACCGTGCCGGCGGCCAGATCCGCGCCGTCCTTGGTCAGATCGAGGGCTTTCTCGAAGACGGTGACGTCGGTGTCGCTGGTCGCGCACAGCTTGCTGTTGGCGACATCGATGGTGATGGTGGTGGTGCTTTCATCACCGTCGGAATCGCGCACGGTGTAGGTGAACACATCCACCGCGCCCGGGCCGTTCACGACGTTGGGATTGCTGTGGTAGACGGCGTTGCCGTTGGCGTCCAGGGTCAGGTAGCCGTAGGTGCCGTTGATGTTGCTGTTGAGGCCACCGATGGCCGAGGTCGAAGTGTCGGCGCCGGCGCGCACGCCGACCACCGCACCGGTTACGGCCGGGCCGTCGGCGCCGCCGATGTCATTGTTCAGGACATTGCCACTGACCGTGCCGCCTTCCGCCACCGATGCGGCATCAGGATGGGCGCTGGGCAAATCATCGACGATGTTGACGTTGATCTGGCCGTTGGCCGTGCTGCCATCGGTGTCCGTCGCCACGACGTTGAAGTTTTCGGTGATGCTGTTGGCGCCGTTGGCGTTCGGGTGGGTTTCGTTGTCGACCAGGGTGTAGCTGTAGCTCACAACACCGGTCGCCGGATTGTAACCGGTGATGGTCAACGTGCTGCCGAGTGGCGTGACGATCGATTGCGGGAAGCCTGCGGCCACGCCACCGGTGACCACGTTGATGCCGCCCACGGTCAGGGTTTGCAAACCGTCGAGGGCGGTGACGGTGAAGGTGCCGCTTTGGGTCAGCGCCGGGGTGTTTGGGCTGGTGCCGTCGCTGAGGTTTTTCTCGTAGACGGTGAGCTCGCCACCGTTGACGTCGAGGCCGTTGAGGTAGACCTGATCGTCATTGTTGTGGATGTTCAGCACTAGATTCGCGGTGCTGGTATCGCCATCGGAATCGGTGATGGTGTAGGCGAAGGTTTCCGTGCCGTTGCCGCCACCGTGGAGGTTTTTGAAGTCGGCGTCATTGGTGTTCAGCGTGTAGGTATACGTGCCGTTGGCGTTGAGCACCAAGGTGCCGTAAGTGCCGGTGAAAGTGCCCGGAGTGACGGGCCCGGTCGGTACGCGGTCGGCACCTTGCACATCGTTGGTCAGGACGTTGCCGGTCAGCGTCAGCAGGGTTTCCGACGCGGTACCGGCGTTGCTGTCATCCACGGCTTTCGGCAGATCGTCGACGATATTGATGTCGAGGGTGGCATTGGCAGTGGTGCCGTTGTCATCGACCACGGTAACGGCGAACTGCTCAGGCAGGTTGTTCGCGCCATTGGCGGTTGGATGCGCTTCGTTGTCGATCAGGGTGTAGCTGTAGCTGACCACCCCGGTGGCGGCGTTGAAACCGGTGATGGTCAGTGTGCTGCCCAGCGGTGTGGTGACCGATTGTGGGAAACCTGCGGCCACACCGTTGGTCACGACGGCGATGCCACCGACAGTCAGCGTGGTGACGCCATCGAGTGCAGTGATGGTGAACGTGCCGCTCTGGGTCAGCGCAGTGGAATCCGGTGCACTGCCGTCGCTGAGATTTTTCTCGTAAACGCTGAGTTCGCCGCCGTTGACGTCGAGGCCGTTGATGATCACCGGATCGTCGTTGTTGTGGATCTGCAGGACAAGGTTGGCGGTGCTGGTGTCACCGTCGGAATCGGTAATCGTGTAGGCGAAGGTTTCTGTGCCATTACCGCCGCCGTGCAGGTTTTTAAAGTCGGCGTCGTTGGTGTTCAGCGTGAAGGTGTAGGTGCCGTTGGCGTTGAGCACCAAGGTGCCGTAAGTCCCGGTGAAGGTGCCGGCCGTAACGGGTCCTGTTGGTACGCGATCGGCACCTTGCACGTCGTTGGTCAGGACGTTGCCGGTCAGCGTCAGCAGGGTTTCCGACGCGGTACCGGCGTTGCTGTCATCCACGGCTTTCGGCAAGTCGTCGACGATGTTCACATCGAGGGTGCCGTTAGCGGTGGTGCCATTATCATCGACCACGGTGACGGCGAACTGCTCAGGCAGATTGTTCGCGCCATTGGCGGTTGGATGCGCTTCGTTGTCGACGAGGGTGTAGCTGTAGCTGACCACGCCGGTGGTGGCGTTGAAACCGGTGATGGTCAGTGTGCTGCCCAGCGGCGTGGTGACCGATTGTGGAAAACCTGCCGCCACGCCATTGGTGACGACAGCGATGCCGCCGACGGTCAGCGTGGTGACGCCATCGAGTGCGGTGATGGTGAAAGTGCCGCTTTGGGTCAACGCGGTGGAATCCGGTGCACTGCCGTCGCTGAGGTTTTTTTCGTTGACGGTGAGTTCACCGCCATTCACGTCGAGGCCGTTGATGATCACCGGATCGTCGTTGTTGTGGATCTGCAGGACAAGGTTGGCGGTGCTGGTATCACCGTCGGAATCGGTGATGGTGTAGGCGAAGGTTTCTGTGCCATTGCCGCCGCCATGGAGGTTTTTGAAGTCGGCGTCGTTGGTGTTCAGCGTGTAGGTATACGTGCCGTTGGCGTTGAGGACCAGCGTGCCGTAAGTCCCGGTGAAGGTGCCGGCCGTAACGGGTCCTGTTGGTACGCGATCGGCACCTTGCACGTCGTTGGTCAGCACGTTGCCGGTCAGTGTCAGTTGCGTTTCAGACGCCGTGCCATTGCTGTCATCAAAGGCTTTGGGTACGTCGTCGGTGATGTTCACGTCGAGCGTGCCGTTGGCAGTGGTGCCGTTATCGTCGACCACGGTGACGGCGAATTGCTCTGGCAGATTGTTCGCGCCGTTGGCGGTGGGATGCGCTTCGTTGTCGACCAGGGTGTAGCTGTAGCTGACCACGCCCGTGGTGGCGTTGAACCCGGTGATGGTCAGCGTGCTGCCGAGCGGTGTAGTAATCGATTGCGGGAAACCTGCGGCCACGCCGTTGGTGACGACGGCAATGCCGCCGATGGTCAGCGTGGTGACACCATCGAGTGCGGTGATGGTGAACGTACCGTTCTGCGTCAGCGCGGTGGAATCCGGCGCACTGCCGTCGCCGAGATTTTTCTCGTAGACCGTCAGCTCCCCGCCTTCGACGTTCAAGCCGTTGATGACCACCGGATCGTCATTGTTGTGGATCTGCAGGACGAGGTTGGCAGTGCTGGTATCACCGTCCGAATCAGTGATCGTGTAGGCGAAGGTCTCGGTACCGTTGCCGCCTCCATGGAGGTTTTTGAAGTCGGCATCGTTGGTGTTCAGCGTGTAGGTGTAAGTGCCGTTGGCGTTCAGCACCAAAGTGCCGTAAGTGCCGGTGAAAGTGCCTGGGGTGACGGGCCCGGTGGGTACGCGATCAGCCCCTTGCACATCGTTGGTCAACACATTGCCGGTCAGTGTCAGCTGCGTTTCAGACGCCGTGCCATTGTTGTCATCAAAGGCTTTTGGCACATCGTCGGTGATGTTGACGTCGAGCGTGCCGGTCGCGGTGTCGCCATTGCTGTCGCCGGCAATCACGGTGAACTGTTCGCTGAGATTGTTCACGCCGTCGCCGGCTGCATGAGTTTCGTTGCCGTTGAGGGTGTAGCTGTAGCTGACAACGCCAGTCGCCGGGTTGTAGCCGGTGATGGTCAGGGTGTTGCCCAGCTGCGAGGTGATCGATTGCGGGAAGCCGATCGGCACACCGCCAACGATAACGTTGATGCCGCCGATGCTCAGGCTGGTCAGACCGTCCGGTGCCGACACGGTGAAACTGCCGCTTTGCGTCAGTGCACCGGGGTTGGCCGACGAGCCGTCAGGCAGATTGGCTTCATTGACGTTGAGTTCACCGCCCGCCACATTCAGACCGGTGAGGGTCACCGGATTGTTCACCGGTGGCGGCACCACCACAGCCGGGGTGTCATCGCCGTTGTCGATCACCGCATTGTGGCGTTCTTCAGGGAATTCAGGAATACCGCCGAACCCGGCGGTGGGGAAACCGATGATCGGATCGACGCGTCCGCCGACCTCCGTCAGCAGGACAAAACTGTGGCCGCCGCCCGCCTCGCCCGGTGCGCCGCCCGGCGCATTCGGACCGGCCGCGGTGGCTTCAGCGGTTTTGCTCGGGTCGTCACCGGCGGCGATGGCTTTCTGGATCTGCTCGACGTCGGTCAATTGCGCGTCGCTCGGGGTCACGGCCTCCGCGGCATTGACATGCGCCGCCTGACCCGCCAGCAGTTCACCGGTCATGGTCATGCTGCTGCCGCGTCCGAGGGTCAGTTCCTGGCCGTTTTGCAGATGAACGGCGACGGCGCCTTCTGCGCCGGTGATCAGTTGATCGCCGGCAAACAGGCGATCCCCCTCAACCAGTGCGCGTTTGGTACCGTCGGCTGACTGGGCGAAAACCTGGCCAATGACTTTAGTGACTGTGCCGATGAGCGTTGCCATGTGAAATCCTCCGCTGCCGACCACCGTCGGCACTGGTAAGCGAAGCAGCCCATGGCTCAATCGGGTTGTCGGAGGTGACGCTCGCACCTTCAACAGTTCGTTTTGCAGGCGGCCTCTTTCGGAAACATCAGTGCTATCAAGCACTTCCACATCCTGATCAAAGCCATACGCCCACTAACGCTACGTAACGCTGATGAATCACTCGAGTGACAAAAATCTGTCACCCCTCAGCCGCTACGCGTCCCTCCCCTTCAGCAGTACTTCGCCGTATGTCGCAAAGTGAGTGGAACTTTCCTCAAGCCTTTTTGCGCTCCCTAAAGCGCATAAAACAAAGGCTTTCGTGCTGAACAATGTGCCGGTTTTTACAAAGCGCATAAGTTTTTTTCGGCATAAGCCTTATGAAAATTTTTTCTTAGCTACGCTTCAGGATGTTCTTAGCTCTGTTGTTACAAGAGTGAAACGCATACACCTAAAAATATCGTCAAATATTTGGCGACAGTAACACACCATCAGGACTCAGGGAGATGCACCCATGCGCGTTCTAACCCCCCTCTGCAGCGCGGTTTTGCTGGCCATGGCTTGCACTTCTCAAGCCCAGGCCATGAACCTCACCGAGGCGATTCAAAGCACCATCGCCACTCACCCGGAACTGGCCTCGCGCGTGGACGCCCGCCTGTCGGCTGATGAACAAGTCAAAGTGGCCAAGGGCGGCTTTTATCCGTCCGTCGATTTGAACGCCGCGTATGGCCGTGGCTACAGCGACAACACCAACACTCGGGCCTTCGGTAATCACCACACCGAAATCCTCAATTACACCCAGTCCGAGCTGCGTCTGCGGCAGATGCTGTTCGACGGTTTCAACACCGCCAACGAAGTCGAGCGCACCAAAGGCGTGTCCAATTCGCGTGCGTATTACGCGCAAGGTACCGCCCAGGATCTGGCCCTGCGCACCATCGAGGTCTACCTCGAAGTGCTCAAGCGTCGCGAACTGGTGACACTGGCCAAGAACAACCTGCAGGCGCACTTGCGCGTCAACGATCAGATCGGCCTGCGCACCGAGCGTGGCGTCGGCAGTACCGCTGACTCGGATCAATCGGTCGCGCGTAAGGCCTTGGCGCAGAACAACCTCGACACCGCCGAAGTCGACCTGGCCGATGCCGAATCAAACTTCTACAGCGTGGTCGGGCGCATGCCCGATGAGCTGGAAACCCCGGCCTCGACCCGTGGCGAACTGCCGACCGAATTGCGTGAAGCCCAACAGAGCATGGTCGACAACAACCCATATCTGAAGTCCGCCCAGGCTGACGTGCAATCGGCCGAGAGCCAGTACGAAGTCGCCAAATCGCCGTTCTACCCGCGCTTCGATGCCGAAGCCGCCGTCGGCGCGAACAACAACGTGCAAGGCGATGAAGGCCACGACAACGAATGGCGGGTGGGCGTGGTGATGAACTACAACCTGTTCCGTGGTGGCAGCGACAAGGCGCGCCTGGCCTCCGATGCGCACCAGATCAATCAGGCCATGGACATCCGCAACAACGCCCTGCGCCAGCTCAACGAGAACATCCGCTTGGCGTGGAACGCCATGGAAAACGCAAAGAAACAGACCCCGACCGCCCGCGAATACGCGGAAACCACCAAACGCGTACGCGCCGCGTATCAGGATCAGTTCGGCCTCGGCCAACGGACTTTGCTCGATTTGCTCGACAGTGAAAATGAGCTCTACAACGCCAACCGTCGCTACACCGAAATCCGCTACACCGAGGAATATTCGATGTACCGCGTGCTGGCAAACATGGGCCAGTTGTTGAGCAAGCAACGGGTGGTGCTGCCGGCCGATGCGATCGCCGCGACCGAAGTGAAAAACGAAGCGCGCCTGCCGGAACTGAAATAAGTCCCCTGTTGATCGTTCCCACGCTCTGCGTGGGAATGCCTCAATGGACGCTCTGCGTCCGCTTTGGGACGCGGAGCGTCCCGGGCTGCATTCCCACGCGGAACGTGGGAACGATCAATGTGTGGATTCCCGTGCCCGTTCAACAGAGGCGATCAATATGACCAGCATGGAACCCGGCCACACCGGGATCGATCCGCGGCTGAGCTTCGATGATCCGTTACTCGACGGTCTGTTGATCCTCTGCAAACTGCATGGCGCGACGGTCAGTCGCGCCAGCCTGAGTGCCGGACTGCCCCTCAACAAACAACGACTGAGCCTCGACCTGCTGCCCCGCGCTGCCGCCCGAGCTGGGTTGCAGGCACGGATTCTGCGCCGCGAGCTGAAAGACATCTCGCCGCTCAACCTGCCGATTCTGCTGCTGCTCAACGACGGTCGCACTGCTGTTTTACGGCGCTTCGGCGACGACGGCAAAGCGCTGATCCTGCCCAGCGAAGCCGATGGCGGCGAGCAATGGATCAGCCGCGAAGAACTCAGCGAGCACTACAGTGGCCAAGCCTTGTTCGCCCGTCCGCGCCACGAACTCGAAGACCTCCGTTCACCGCTGGTGCCACGGGTGCATGCGTGGTTTCGCGACACCCTGAAGCTGTCGAAATGGCTCTACAGCGATGCGATCCTCGCCAGTTTCCTGATCAACTTGCTAGGCCTGATGGTGCCGCTGTTCGTCATGCAAACCTATGACCGCGTGGTGCCCAATCAGGCCACCTCGACCTTATGGGTGCTGTCGATCGGCTTGCTGATAGGCACCGGTTTCGAGCTGGTGTTGCGGGTGGTCCGCGCGCACCTGCTGGATACCGCTGGCAAGAAAACCGATGTGATCCTTTCCGCGACTTTATTTGAACGCATCACCGGCATGTCGATGAAGGCACGGCCGGCGACCATCGGCGGTTTCGCCCAGAGCATTCATGACTTTCAGGGCCTGCGCGAATTCCTCACGGCGGTGACGTTGACCAGCCTGATCGACCTGCCCTTCGTGGTGCTGATGCTGGTGGTGATCGGCCTGCTCGGCGGTTGGCTGGTGGTGATTCCGCTGCTGGCGTTTCCGATCACCATTATCTTCGCGATGATCATTCAGGTACGTCTGCGTGACACCGTGCAAAAGAGCCTGAGCCTCGGCGCTGAACGCCAAGCGGTGCTGATCGAAACCCTCGGCGGCCTGGAGACCCTCAAGGCCTGCAGCGCCGAAAGCGAGCGCCAGCACAAATGGGAAAGCACCCACGGCGCCCTCACCCGCCTCGACAGCCACGCGCGCAATCTTTCGGCGCTGGCCACCAACGGCACGTTGTTCATTCAACAGTTCTCGGGGATGGCGACCATTGTCGCCGGGGTCTACAGCATCATCGCCGGCAACCTCAGCGTCGGTGCGCTGGTCGCCAGTTACATGCTCGGCAGCCGCGTGCTCGCACCGCTGGGGCAGATTGCCGGGCTGATCACCCGCTATCAGCAAGCGCAACTGACCATGAAAAGCACCGATGCACTGATGGCTCTGCCGCAGGAACGCGACGGCAAACAGCGGCCGCTGGAACGCACGCAACTGCAAGGTGCGCTGGACGTCAGCGGCGTGACCTTTCATTACAACGGCCAGAATGCCCCGGCGCTGAGCAATGTCAGTTTCAGCCTGAAACCCGGTGAGCGGGTCGGCATCATCGGCCGCAGCGGTTCGGGCAAAAGCACGTTGGCGCGATTGGTCATGGGTTTTTATGAACCCGAAGAAGGCCAGCTGTTGCTCGACGGCCTCGACCTGCGCCAGCTCGATGTCGCCGACCTGCGCCAGCAGATCGGTTATGTCGCCCACGATCTGCCGCTGCTGGCCGGCAGTTTGCGCGACAACCTCACCCTCGGCGCGCGCTACATCAGCGATTCACGCATGCTCGAAGTGGCCGAACTGACCGGCGTTACCGAACTCGCTCGTCAGCATCCGCAAGGCTTCGATCGGCCGGTGGGCGAGCGCGGGCAATTGCTCTCCGGCGGCCAACGTCAAGCGGTGTTGCTCGCTCGATCCCTATTGCTCGATCCGCCGATCATGCTGCTCGACGAACCGACCAGCGCCATGGACAACAGCAGCGAGGACTTGCTGCGGCAGAAGCTGCACAGCTGGGTGCAGGGCAAGACGCTGCTGCTGGTCACCCATCGCACCTCGATGCTGAGCCTGGTGGACCGGTTGCTGGTGCTGGACAACGGCCGGGTCGTCGCCGACGGTCCGAAAGAAGCGGTCATCGATGCACTGCGCAAGGGCCGTGTCGGCTCGGCAGCGGTCTAGGAGTTACCCCATGTCTGCTTCCTCCGATAGCAAAGAGCGCGGCTACTTCGACAGTTTCGGCAAAAGCGCCGAAGCCGAATTCATGCCGGAAACCGCCGGCGCTTCCTTGCAGGATTCGCCGCGCTGGTCGCGGATCACCGTGTGGCTGGCGGCGGCGCTGCTGATCAGCGCGGTGGTCTGGGCCAAGTTCGCCGTGCTCGAAGAAGTGACCATGGGCGAAGGCAAGGCGATTCCGTCGAGCAAGATTCAGGTGATCCAGAACCTTGAGGGCGGCATCGTCACCGAGATTTTCTTTCGTGAAGGGCAGATGGTGAACAAGGGCGATACCTTGCTGCGTCTGGATGACACGCGCTTCCGCTCGAACAAGGGTGAGAGTGAGGCGGATCGCTATGCGTTGACGGCGCAGGTCGAACGGCTGTCGGCGGAGGCCGAGGGCCGGCCGTTCAAGCTCTCCGATGAAGTCATCGCCAAAGCGCCGCAAGTCGCCGAAGACGAGCGCTCGCTGTACGAACAACGTCAGCGCCGGCTGGCCAGCGAGCAGCGCACGCTCAGCGAACAACTGCGGCAGAAGACTCAGGAACTCGCCGAGTTTCGCTCCAAGCAAGGTCAGTTCAGCTCGAGTCTGGCGCTGCTGCAGCAAGAGATGAACATGTCCGAACCGCTGGTGAAAACCGGCGCGGTGTCACCCGTGGAAATCCTCCGACTGAAACGCAGCGCCGTGGAAATTCGTGGCTCGCTGAACGCCACCACTTTGGCGATTCCCCGCGCCGAATCGGCGATTGCCGAGATCCGCAGCAAGATCGACGAGTCGGAGCAAACCTTCCGCTCGGAAGCGGCCAAAGAGCTGAATGAGAAACGCACCGACCTGTCGAAAATCACCGCGACCAGCATCGCCATCGACGACCGCGTCACCCGCACTACGGTGACCTCCCCGGTGCACGGAGTGATCAAACAATTGAAGGTCAACACCATCGGCGGCGTGGTGCAACCGGGCAGCGACATGGTTGAAATCGTGCCGTTGGAAGACAACTTGCTGATTGAGGCCAAGGTGCGGCCGCAGGATGTTGCGTTCCTGCATCCGGGCCAGAAAGCCATGGTCAAGTTCAGTGCCTACGACTACACGATTTATGGTGGGCTGAGTGCCAAGCTTGAGTTGATCGGTGCCGACACGATTACCGATGACAAGGGCAACAGTTTCTATCTGATTCAGGTGCGCACCGATAAAAACCATTTGGGCGGGGATGTGAAACCGTTGTTGATCATCCCGGGGATGGTAGCGACGGTGGACATTATTACCGGGGAGAAAAGTGTGCTGGATTACTTGCTGAAACCCGTGCTCAAGGCCCGGACCGAGGCGATGCGCGAACGTTAGCCTTTGTTGAGATTTGCGGTAATTGATCTGGCGCCTTCGCGAGCAAGCTCGCTCCCACATTTTGGAATGCGTTCCCCTGTGGG
>NZ_JBSVXS010000071.1:0-29083 GCF_054070155.1 Pseudomonas sp. SDT291_1_S447 | reverse complement strand
ACAGGGGAATGCATTTCAATTGTGGGAGCGAGCTTGCTCGCGAAGGCGGTCTGACATCCAACATCAATTATTCAGCGGGAACTTCTACCCCAAACAACTTCCGCGCCTCGGCAAAACACTTCTCGGCAATCGCCGAGCGCGGCTCGGTCTTGCGCATCACCAGGCCCAGCGGTGCGAGCACACTGGCATCGGGCAATTGCATGAACGACAGGTGCTCGATCGGCTCTTCCAGGCCACTGTCCAGCGGCATGATCGCGCAGCAGAAGCCTTGGTGAATCGCCTGCAACAGCTGATAGGTCGAATCGCTTTCCATGATCGGCTGCGGGCTGAGGCCACGGCTGCGGAAGCTCAAATCGATGGATTTACGGTAATGCATGCCGGCGGTGATCATCCCCAGCGGTAGCTCGGCGGCGTCTTCCCAGCTCATTTCCGAGCCTTCGAAATGAAAGTGGCGGTTGTCGTAGAGCAGGCCGACACGGGTTTCACCAATCTCGAAAAACTCGAAATAGTTCGGGTTGACGTGATCGAGGTAGCACACGCCCAAGTCCAGTTGGTTGTTGCCCAGACCGGCGATGATCTCGTCGGAGCTGAGCGACGACAGGCTGAATTTCAACTCCGGATAAGTGCCGGACAAACCCTGAATGTAATTGACCGGGTTGAAGCTGCTTAGCGGCACCAGACCCAGACGCAAACTACCGACCAGTTGCCCGCGACACGCCGCCGCTTCGGCGAATAGGCCGTCGTGAGCTGCCAGCAAGGTGCGTGCCCAGGCCAGCACGCGCTCGCCGGCCTGGGTGAAACCTTCAAAGCGCTGGCCACGGTTGACCAGCACCAGATCCAGCTCATCTTCGAGATTGCGCAGGCGCATCGACAACGTCGGCTGGGTGATGTGGCAGCGTGCGGCGGCCTGGCCGAAGTGGCGGGTTTCGTCCAGCGCGATCAGGAACTTGAGTTGTTTGATGTCCACGAAGGCACCTGCTCGATGGGGATTTTTTGATGGAGTATTGACGCAGATGCGCGAGACGCACGAAAAGCGCAGGGTGCGACGATCTCATCTGGACGGATATTCGTCCAATCGGAACTGTTTAAGGGCCAATCGATCAGCTCTATCAGGCCCGGTTCTGCTGGCGTCTGGCGAGGTGAAAAGCACCGATAGAGCGGGTCGATAATGTGGTTGGCGAGAGTGATTAGACAGTACTCATAAGCGGCACTTAGGCTGCTCGGCAATGTTGATTGACTGCTGCCGGAGAACTGCCATGAGCGCCAAAGCCGATGCCCTGTTTGTCCCCCTGAATATTGCTGTGCTGACGGTCAGCGATACGCGCGATTACGCCAGCGATACGTCGGGCCAATTGCTGGTCAGTCGTTTGCTGGAGGCCGGGCACACGTTGAGCGAGCGCAACTTGCTCAAGGACGATCTGTACAAGATCCGCGCTCAGGTAGCGAACTGGATTGCCGACGAAGGCATTCAGGTGGTGCTGATCACTGGCGGCACGGGTTTCACCGGTCGCGACAGCACGCCGGAAGCGGTGGCCTGCTTGTTTGATAAGCAGATTGACGGCTTCGGCGAACTGTTCCGCGCGATCTCGATTCTGGACATCGGTACGTCCACCGTGCAAAGCCGCGCGCTGGCCGGGCTGTCGAACGGCACGCTGGTGTGCTGCTTGCCGGGTTCGACCGGTGCGTGCCGCACGGCGTGGGAAGGCATTCTTGCCGAGCAACTGGACAACCGTCATCGCCCATGCAATTTCGTCCCGCACCTGAAAGCCGCGCAAGCCTGCGGGCCACGCGGATGAGCAAGGCACCATTGATGCCGGTCGAGGACGCCCTCGACCAATTGCTCGGCATGGCCAATGAGCAACGTCTGGCCGACAGCGAACTGCTGGCGCTCGACGAAGCGCGTGGGCGGGTGCTGGCCAGTGATCTGCTGGCGACACTCGACTTGCCGCCGTGGCCGAACAGCGCCATGGATGGATACTCGCTCAATCTCAGCGATCTGCACCGACAGCCGTTGAAGGTCTCGCAAAAGGTTTACGCCGGGCAGGCACCGGACACGTTGCTGCCCGGCACCTGCGCACGGATCTTTACCGGCGCACCGCTGCCGCCCGGCGCCACCTGCGTCGAGATGCAGGAGAACGTCGAAGTGCTGGAGGACGGTCGCGTGCGCTTCTTGCAGCCGCTGAAGGCGGGGCAGAACATCCGCGCGCAAGGTCAGGAAAATCGCGTCGGCGATATCCTGCTGCGGGCCGGCAAACGCCTTGGGCCTTTCGAGCTGGCGGTCGCCGCCGGGCAAGGGCTGGCGCAACTGCACGTGGTGCGTCGCCCGCGTGTGGCGCTGCTGTCGACCGGTGATGAACTGGTCGAACCGGGTCAGCCGTTGCGCCTCGGCAGCATCTACAACAGCAACCGCGTATTGCTCGGCCACTGGTTGCGAGAGCTGGGCTGCGAGGTGATCGACGCCGGCATCCTCCCGGATCGCCCGGCGCAGACGCGGCTCAAGCTTGAGCAATTGCAAGTGAGTGCGGATCTGATTCTGACTACCGGTGGCGTGTCTGCCGGTGATGCCGATTGTCTCGGGCAGGTGTTGCGCGACAATGGCAAACCGTTGTTGTGGAAACTGGCGATCAAGCCTGGCAAACCGCTGACGGTCGGGCATTTCGGCACGGTGCCAGTGATTGGTTTGCCGGGAAACCCGACCTCAGCGTTGGTGACGTTTGGCTTGTTGGCGCGGCCGTATCTGCTGCGCATACAAGGTGTCGAAGACGTCATGCCGCTGAGTTTTACGGTCAATGCAGGTTTCGACTGGCACAAGGCTGGCGGCCGCCGTGAATACCTGCGGGTGAGGCTGGAGGCAGGGCGTGCGGTGCTCTATCCCAATCAAAGCTCCGGCGTCCTGCTCGGCGCGACTTGGGCCGATGGCCTGGTGGAAATCCCCGAGAACAGCACGCACAACCTCGGCGACCCGCTGCGCTTCATCCCCTTCAACGAACTCTTCTGACCTCAACACAAATTCAACCTGTGGGAGCGAGCTTTATGGCGCTCATCAATATCCGGGTGTGAATGCAAAACCTGTAGGAGTGAGCCTGCTCGCGATGACGGAGGGTCAATCGACGAAGATGTTGACTGGGCCGGCGCCATCGCGAGCAGGCTCGCTCCTACAGTGGTTTTGTGGTGCTCAACAATATCGGCGGTGTACGCAAACCCTGTGGGAGCGAGCTTGCTCGCGAAGGCGGAGTGTCAGTCAACATTGATTTTGGCTGACAGGGCCCCTTCGCGAGCAGGCTCGCTCCCACAGGGTTTTGGGGTGTCTGGAGAGCTACGGATCAGCTCAGCACATAGTCCACCGGCTTCAGCGCCGGCGGTACTTCGGCGCCAAGCTCCGCGAGGATATCGCGCTCGATGGTGCGCACCAGTGCATCGGTGGGCAAGTCGTTTTCGTCGCGGCCGAACGGGTCTTCCAGCTCATCGGCAATCGCATCCAGACCAAAAAATGTGTAGCTGACAATCGCGGTAAACAGCGGTGTCAGCCAGCCCAGTGGTTCCGCCATGGCAAACGGCAACAGGATGCAGAACAGATAAATCGTCCGGTGCAACAGCAGTGTGTAAGGAAACGGCAGCGGCGTGGTCTTGATCCGCTCGCACACCGCTTGCGCCTGGGTCAGGCTGGTCAGGTGATTGGCCAGCAACATGTAGCGCCACTCAGTCAGCTCACCGTTCTGGTGCAGATCGGAACACTGCTGGCCTACCGTCTGCAAAATGCGCCCGCTGTAATCCGGTGTCTGCGGATCGGGTTTCGGCATGATCCATTGGCTACTGGCGTCCGCTTCGCTTTCTTTGCGCAACCGCGCGTTCAACGCATGAGCAAAACCACAAAGATTGAGCAGCAACGGTTTACGCTCGGCGGACTCACGAATCACATGGGTTTCGCGAATCACCGAGCGAATATGCACGATCACTTCGCCCCAAGCCTTGCGCGCTTCATACCAACGGTCATAGCAAGCGTTGTTGCGAAAATTCATGAAGATCGACAGCGACAAACCGAGCAACGTAAACGGCGTGGCGTTGACCTTGGTGAAGTTGCTCGGATGGAGGATTTCCACCAGCACGATGGCCGAAGCGAGCAGGGTGACCATCAACGTGCGCAGGGCGATGCGCTTGGCGATCGAGCCCTTTAGGGTGAAGAGAATGGCGAACTGGTTGACCTTGGGTCTGATGATCATGCTGTGCGGTTCCGATAACCCTTGGAAGGGGCGGTCTAGCCGCCCGTCATGTTCATGAAGCGCACGACCTGAACATCATCGTTCACTTCGAAATTATGTCGATAGGGCTTGAGTTTCATCGCCTCGACAATGGCTTTCTCCAGCCGCTGCGGTTGCCCCGGGTGGGCGCGCAGCACCGCTTTCAGATCCACCGAATGCTCGTTACCCAGACACAGTAGCAGGCGCCCTTCGACGGTGAGCCGTACGCGGTTGCAGGTGCCACAAAAGTTGTGGCTGTGCGGCGAGATAAAGCCCAGACGAATCTCCGGTGCCTCGGCCAGCCGCCAGTAGCGCGACGGGCCTTGCGTCGACTCCGCCGAGTCGATCAGGGTATAGCGTTCGGCAATCTTTTCGCGCACCTGGGCGCTGGAGAAAAATGACTCGGCACGGCTGTGTTCGCTGATGATCCCCAGCGGCATTTCCTCGATGAAAGAGACGTCGAGCTGACGGTCAATGGCGAAACTGACCAGATCGTTGATCTCCTGATCGTTACGGCCCTGCATCACCACGACGTTGAGTTTAGTGCGGGTAAAACCGGCCTTGCGCGCGGCATCGATGCCGTTGATCACCTGCGCCAGATCGCCGGTGCGGGTCATCTGTTTGAAGCGCTGCGGATCAAGGCTGTCGAGGCTGATATTCAGGCGTTTGACCCCGGCGTCGAACAGCGGCGCCGCGAGTTTGCCCAGTTGCGAGCCGTTGGTGGTCATGCACAACTCGCGCAGGCCGGGCAGGGCGGCGATCTGCTCGCACAGCTTGACTACGCCCGGACGGATCAGCGGCTCGCCACCGGTGAGGCGAATCTTGCGCGTGCCGAGCGCCACAAAGCTCTGCGCCAGTTGATAGATCTCTTCCAGCGTGAGGATTTTTTGCCGTGGCAGAAACTGCATGTCTTCGGCCATGCAATAGACGCAGCGGAAGTCGCAGCGGTCGGTCACCGACATGCGCAGATAGTCGACGCGGCGGTTGTAACCATCGATCAAGACACGCTCTGACATGACAGCCTCGCAGGAATGAGAACCCCGGTTGAAGGAGTTTGGTCAGCGCAGGTTATGGGCAACTTTCAGTGCCGTCCAATCACTGTTAATGAACAGCTGATTGATGCCGTCGATGATGAAATATTTTTTGTTGAAAGTTACTTCGTTAGTTTCGCAAGACGCCGTAAATAAAGGGTTTTAATCCGTGATAGATGCTTTCGATAAGGCAGTCATTAATAGCGATTAGACAATGTTTTGTAACGATTCATATCCTTGTCCCGGCAAACCCAACGACCACTTTTCAACTTTTAAAGTCGGCCGTCGCTGTTTAACCGAATCAGGTTCATGCCTGTGTGCATCGTCATGGAGAGTCCCATGTCACAAGTCGACCGTTACAAACCCTACAAAGGCGCCGCTGCCGGTTGGGGCGCTGTCATCAGCCTGACCAAAAGTTGGCTGGGCAGCGAAAACGCCCTGAAAAACATCCGTGCCATGCTCAAGACCAACCAGAACGGCGGCTTCGACTGCCCGGGCTGTGCCTGGGGCGAAGCGCCGGGCGCGAGCATGTTGAAGTTCTGCGAAAACGGCGCGAAAGCGGTGAACTGGGAAGCGACCGGGCGTTTGGTCGACCCGGCGTTCTTCAACAAGTACACAGTGTCGAGCCTGGCTGAACAGAGCGACTACTGGCTGGAATATCAGGGTCGTCTGACCCACCCGATGCGCTACGACGCGCGGGTCGACCGCTATGTGGAAATCAGTTGGGAAGATGCGTTCGCGCTGATCGCTGATCATCTGAAAAACCTCAAATCGCCGCACGAGGCCGAGTTCTACACCTCCGGTCGTGCCAGCAACGAAGCGGCGTTTCTCTATCAATTGTTCGTCCGCGCGTTCGGCACCAACAACTTCCCCGACTGCTCGAACATGTGCCACGAAGCCAGTGCGGTGAGCATGATCGAGACTCTCGGCGTCGGCAAAGGCACCGTGGTCTACGAGGACCTGCACCACGCCGACGCGATTTTCGTCATCGGCCAGAACCCCGGCACCAACCACCCGCGCATGCTCGAACCGCTGCGTGAAGCGGTGAAACGTGGCGCGCAAGTAGTCTGCATCAACCCGCTGAAAGAGCGTGGCCTGGAGCGTTTCCAGAACCCGCAAAACCCGCTGGAAATGCTCAGCAACGGCTGGGAAGCGACCAACACCGCGTACTTCCGCCCGGCGCTGGGTGGCGACATGGCGATGATTCGCGGCATGGTCAAATTCCTCCTGCAGTGGGAACGCGAAGCGCAGGCAACGGGCGGCGAACCGGTGTTCGATCATGCGTTCATTGCCGAGCACACTACGGGTCTGGACAGCTATCTGGCTGAAGTCGAGGCAACCAGCTGGGAGCACATTCTCGAGCAGTCCGGCGTGCCGCTGCATGACATCGAACTGGCCGCGCGCATGTATGGCCGCGCCAAGAGCGTGATCATGTGCTGGGCCATGGGCCTGACCCAACACGTGCATTCGGTGGCGACCCTGCAGGAAGTCATCAACCTGCAACTACTGCGCGGCAACGTCGGCCGTCCGGGCGCCGGGCTTTCCCCGGTTCGTGGCCACAGTAACGTGCAGGGCGACCGCACCATGGGCATCAACGAACTGGCGCCGAAAGACTTGATGGACGCGCTGGAAAAGCGCTTCAACTTCGACGTGCCGCGCATGCACGGGCACAACACGGTGATGGCGATCGGCGCCATGGAACGTGGCGAAGCCAAGGTGTTTATCGGTCTGGGCGGCAACTTCGCCCAAGCCACACCGGACACCCCGCGCACCCACGCGGCGATGCGCAAACTCGACCTGACCGTGCATATTGCGACCAAGCTCAATCGCAGCCACTTGGTCACCGGTCGCGACGCGTTGATCCTGCCGTGCCTGGGGCGTACCGACATCGACATCCAGGCCGAAGGCCCGCAAGGCGTGACCGTCGAAGACACCTTCAGCATGGTGCATTTGTCGTTCGGTCAGTTGAAACCGAAGTCGGCGCACTTGAAATCCGAGCCGGCGATCATTGCCGGGATCGCCGCCGCAACACTGGGCAAACATCCGATTGATTGGGAGTGGGTGGTGGGCGACTACGGGCGCATTCGCAACCTGATTGCCGACGTGATTCCGGGCTTCGAGAACTTCAATGAAAAACTCTTGATTCCGGGTGGCTTCCACCTCGGCAACGACGCCTCGGATCGGGTCTGGAACACTGAAAGCGGCAAGGCCCAGTTCACCCCGTGTGTGCTGCCGGAACACCTGATCAGCGAAGGCGTACGCAACCTGCCGGTCAAGCCGCATCTGATCCTGCAAACCATGCGTTCCCACGATCAGTACAACACCACGTTGTATGGCCTCGATGACCGTTATCGCGGGGTCTATGGCATGCGCGATGTGATCTTCGCCAACGAGCAGGATATCCAGCGCCTGGGTTTCGAGCCGGGGCAGAAGGTCGATCTGGTGGCGCTGTGGGATGACGAACGTGAACGTCGGGTCAGCGGTTTTACCTTGATCGCCTACGACATTCCCGCAGGGCAAGCGGCGGCGTATTACCCGGAGACTAACCCTCTGGTACCGCTGGAAAGCTACGGCGAGCGGACGTATACGCCGACCTCCAAATTCGTCGCGATCCGCCTCGAAGCCGCGAAGGTCAGCAACCTGATCCCGTCGTCGGTGGCGTAAACCGCCACTCATAAAAACATTGGCAATTTGACTGGCTGCAGGCGTTCGCGTCTGGCGGTGGCCCGGGTTCGTGCTGCCGCTTTTCAGCCTGGATGAGGGCATCATCATGTTCAATCTGGAGGCACTGGACCTGGCGCGAATTCAATTCGCATTCACGGTTTCGTTCCACATTATTTTCCCGGCGATCACCATTGGCCTGGCGAGTTTCCTTGCGGTACTCGAAGGTCTGTGGCTGAAAACCCGCAACGATACGTACCGCGATCTCTACCATTTCTGGTCGAAGATTTTCGCGGTCAATTTTGGCATGGGCGTGGTTTCGGGACTGGTCATGGCGTACCAGTTCGGTACCAACTGGAGCGGCTTTTCCGACTTTGCCGGGAGCATCACCGGGCCGCTGCTGACCTATGAAGTGCTGACCGCGTTCTTCCTTGAGGCCGGGTTCCTTGGGGTGATGCTGTTCGGCTGGAACCGCGTCGGCCGTGGCTTGCACTTCTTTGCCACGGTGATGGTCGCCATCGGCACGTTGATTTCGACGTTCTGGATTCTTGCGTCCAACAGCTGGATGCAGACGCCGCAGGGCTTTGAAATCGTTGACGGGCGGGTGATGCCGCTGGACTGGCTGGCGATCGTGTTCAACCCGTCATTCCCGTTCCGTCTGGCGCACATGGCGATTGCCGCGTTTGTCGCCACGTCGTTCTTCGTCGGTGCCTCGGCTGCCTGGCATTTGCTGCGCGGCAATAACACGGCGCCGGTACGCAAGATGTTTTCCATGGCGTTGTGGATGGCACTGATCGTGGCGCCGATTCAGGCAGTGGTCGGTGACGCCCATGGTTTGAACACGCTGGAGCATCAACCGGCGAAGATCGCCGCCATCGAAGGTCACTGGGAGAACGCCGAAAACGGCCCGACGCCGCTGGTGCTGTTCGGCATCCCTGATATGCAGGCTGAGAAGACCAAGTATGCGTTGGAGATTCCCTATCTCGGCAGCCTGATCCTTACTCACAGCCTCGATAAGCAGATCCCGGCGCTGAAGAGCTTTCCGAAAGAAGACCGGCCGAATTCGACCGTGATCTTCTGGAGCTTTCGCGTCATGGCCGGGTTGGGGATGTTGATGATCCTCGTGGGTTTGCTGGGGTTGGCACTGCGCCGGGGCGGCAAGCTTTATCAGCATCGCGGCTTCCAGCGCCTGGTGTTGTTGATGGGGCCGAGCGGGCTGATTGCGCTGCTGGCCGGTTGGATTACCACGGAAGTCGGGCGTCAGCCGTGGGTGGTTTATGGTTTGTTGCGCACCCATGACGCCGCGTCGCATCACTCGGTGGCGCAGATGAGCACGTCGCTGGCGCTGTTCGTGGTGATCTATTTCACCGTGTTCAGCGTGGGCATCGGCTACATGATGAAACTGGTGAAAAAAGGCCCGCAGCCGCACCACGAACATCCGCCTGCGGGCGATGAATTGCAGACGCCGCGTCGACCGATTTCGGCGGCTACCGCCCCTATGAAGGAGCATTGAGTCATGGGTATTCAAGGTATCGATCTCTCGTTGATCTGGGGAGTGATCATCGCCTTCGGGGTGATGATGTACGTGATCATGGACGGCTTCGATCTGGGCCTGGGGATCCTGTTTCCGCTGATCCCGGACGAGCAGGAACGCGATGTGATGATGAACACCGTCGCGCCGGTGTGGGACGGTAACGAGACCTGGCTGGTGCTCGGTGGCGCGGCGTTGTATGGCGCGTTTCCGCTGGCGTACGGGGTGATTCTCGAGGCGCTGTATCTGCCGTTGATCCTGATGCTGTGCGGGTTGATTTTTCGCGGTGTGGCGTTTGAGTTTCGCTTCAAGTCGTCGCCGCAAAAGCGTCATTGGTGGGACAAGGCGTTTATCGGTGGTTCGCTGCTGGCGACGTTTTCCCAGGGCGTGGTGATCGGCGCGTACGTGTCCGGGATTCCGGTAGTTGATCGGCAGTTTGCCGGTGGTGGTCTGGACTGGTTGGCGCCGTTTCCGCTGGTGTGCGGCGTCGGGCTGGTGATTGCTTACGCGTTGCTTGGCAGCACCTGGTTGCTGGTCAAGACCGAAGGCATGCTGGAGTCGCGGATGCGCCTGTTCACCCGGCCGCTGGCCTTGCTGTTAATGGCGATGGTGCTGGTGATTGGCGTGTGGACCCTGCAACTGCATCCGGAGCTGGCGACACGTTGGTCGACGCACGGGCATCTGCAGGTGTTTGCCGGGTTGGTGGTGTTGGCGTTGCTGGCGGTGTTCGGGCTGCTGCGCACGTTGCGTCAACGTCATACGCACTGGCCGTTCGTGTTCACCCTGGTGTTGATGTTGCTCGGTTACATCGGCTTGGCACTGAGCATCTGGCCGAATATCATCCCGCCGTCGGTGAGCATCTGGGCCGCCGCGTCACCGCCGTCGAGCCAGTTGTTTGCGCTGATTGGCGCACTGTTCATCCTGCCAGTGATCCTGATGTACACCTTCTGGAGCTACTACGTATTCCGCGGCAAAGTGAGGATTGGCGATGGCTACCATTGATTCGCGCGAAGTGAAATCCAGCCGCTGGTACAAGCGTCTGGGCTGGTTGTTGCTGATCTGGCTGGGCAGCGTGGTGTCGCTGGCGGTGGTGGCGAGCCTGCTGAAACTGGCGATGTATGCCGCGGGCATGCGGACCCATTGACCCCAAAAAAACCGGAGCCTGGCTCCGGTTTTTTATTGCCGCCGATCTTGAGGTCACTGACTACCCCCTGTAGGAGTGAGCCTGCTCGCGATGGCGTCGGGTCAGACAACATTGATGTTGAATGTAATGGCCTCATCGCGAGCAGGCGAAGGCCTACAGGGATTTGTGGTGGTTGGAGAATATCTAAACACCGCCGAACACTGTGGGAGCGAGCCTGCTCGCGAAGGCGTCAGGTCAGACAACATTGATGTTGAATGTACTGGCCTCTTCGCGAGCAAGCTCGCTCCCACAGGGGAGGGTGATCAACTTGGGAGCGGCTTACTGCGCGCCGAACATCGCGGTCCAGTAGATCCCGGCACTGCTTTTCGGATCGGTCGCGTAAGCCGCGCCGAGTTCCTGGTATTGCGGGTTCATCAGGTTGGCGCAGTGGCCGGGGCTGGCGAGCCAGCCTTCGACGACTTTGTGCACGGTGTCCTGGCCGGCGGCGATGTTTTCGCCGACCAGTTGGCCGCTGTAACCGGCGAGTTCTGCGCGATCGCCCGGGGTGCGGCCGTCGCGGTCCTTGTGGTCGAAGTAATTGTTGTTGGCCATGTCGCGGCTGTGATCCTGGGCGATCGTGCCCAGCGTCGCGTTCCAGGCCAGCGGTGCGGCAGCGGCGAACGCCTGACCGCCACACTGACGGGCCTGACTGCGGGCGACGTTGAGTTCACTGAGCAATTTCTGGCCTTCACTTTGTGCATCACCGAGCTTGGCCGACAGTAACGGCCGCGCCAGCACAATGCGCCAGTCGCGATCGTCGCGGCTGACACCGACATCGACGAACTGCGGATCCAGCACCACCTGACAGAAACTTTCCTGAATCGCTTTCATCGCCGACGCCGCATCACGCGGGCCGTTAAGGGTGATCGCTTGCACGTTGACCATCGGATAACTGGCGCTGGCCATGGCTTGCTGCAGATCGACGGCACCGGTGGCGCGTAATCTCAGCCGTGGATCCGCCGACAACGGTGGCAGTTCATTCGACGCCTGACTGCCGCAACGCTGCGGCTGGCTGCGGTAGCTGTTGATCGACTCGATCAATTGCGACTCATCGCTGGCCAGCGCCGGGATGGCAAACACTACGCCCACGGACAACGCGGCAAGACGCAAAACGGATGGCATGAAGCGCATGGAAATCTCCCTTGAGCTGAATGCGCCCATGATGCGCGAAACGCCCCCGGTGAGTGCAATGTCTTTTTTCTTCATTCAGCGGTTTTTCTGCGCAACTTTGTCTCTGGGTTTACCGTCTACACTCACCGAAGACCCCGGGATACGGGTGTCTCCCCGACGTAACACCTTGCCCGCATCGGGCGCTGCCGGAAGAACAGACATGGGATTGAAAGGCTGGGCGGGTTGTCTCGTATTCACCCTGTTGGCAGGCTCTGCATGGGCCACCGATCAGGCCCCGATCAAAGCGAAGGCTGAAGAAAAAGCCCAAGTGCTGGAAGAGAAAGCGGCGGACAAGGTTAGCGCCGCACCGGCACCGAAAGCCGAAGCCATCACCCCGACCGAAGTGCAGGCGGTCGACCCGGCCGGCGCGGCGCCGCTGGATGATCCGATCACTTGCCTGGCGCGCAGTATCTATTGGGAAGCCAAAGGCCGGGACACCCCGGAAATGGAAGCCGTGGCCAGCGTGGTGATGAATCGCCTCGGCCACGAGGGCTTTCCCGACAACATTTGCGCCGTCGTCAAACAAGGTTCGGAAACCAAGAGCTGCCAGTTTTCCTGGTGGTGCGACGGGCGTACGGATCAGGTCAAGGAAGATGCCGAATACTCGCTGGCCAAGGATATCGCCCGCAAAGCGCTGAACCGCCAGCTCAAGGATCGCACCAACGGCGCGCTGTATTTCCATGACCGCAATGTGCATCCGAGCTGGGCCAAGGAATACCGCAGAACCGCTGAAACGAAAAAATTCCTCTTCTACAAACCTGCCGGTGGCGACGCGCGTTAAGCGCAGACTTGCCGCACACATTCGCGCAACCAGCGATGCGCCGGGTCGGCGTCCATGCGCGGGTGCCAGAGCATCGACACACTGATGTCTGGCATCGCGAAGGGCAGGGCGAAACTGTGCAGACCGGTGCGCAGTTTGCTGGTGTGACGCTGCGGGACCGTGGCGATCAGCTCTGATTCACGCACCAGCGTCAGCGCCGCCGAGAATCCACCGAATGAGGTGACGATGTCCCGTGTCAGTCCGAACGCGAGTAACGCGTCGTCCACCGGGCCGCTGCTGCGCCCGCGCCGTGAGATGAGAATGTGCTGGCCGGCAGCGAAGCGTTTGCTGGTTATTTTCCCCGCGCTCAAGGGATGCCCCTCACGCACCACACCGATCCACTGATCCTGAAACAGGATGCGGCTGTGCAGCGTCGGGTCGGTGCTGTCATCGACCACGCCGGTTTCCAGATCGACGCGACCTTCGCGCAGCGGCGTGCTGTCCTTGTCGGCTTTCTGCACAAAACGCAGACGCACGCCGGGTGCTTCTTCGGCGATCCGCGCGAGCAGGGCGGCGGCAAAGGTTTCGACAAAGCCGTCGGTGTTGCGCAGGGTGAAGGTGCGTTGCAAGCGGCCGGGGTCGAGCACTTCGGCGGGCCGTAAAACCGCCTCGGCGTCTTGCACCAGATGACTGACCCGTTCGCGTAATTCCAATGCGCGGGGCGTCGGCACCAGGCCACGACCCGCGCGCACCAGCAATGGATCGCCAGTGGTTTCGCGCAGACGGGCGAGGGCGCGGCTCATGGCCGAAGGGCTCAGCCGCAGGCATTTGGCGGCGCGGGCGACGCTGCCTTCACGCAATAACACGTCGAGGGTGATCAGCAGGTTCAGGTCCGGCGCAGTCATGACATGGCGTTCCATGCAGGTATTGAGTGCAAAGCATGCGTCTTGCGCCGCGTGTTGTCGAGGCTCAGGCTATGACGCATCACCTTTGCGTTGCGAGCCGTCCATGCCCCGAGAACCCCTGAGCACTCCCGCCCGCTGGGCGCTGACCAGTCTGGCCCTGTCGATGTTTATGCCATCGCTGGACACCAGCATCGCCAACGCCGGGTTGCCAATTCTGGCGACGGCGTTTGATGCGACGTTTCAGCAAGTGCAATGGATCGTGCTCGCTTACTTGCTGGCGATCACCACTTTGATTGTCAGTGTCGGGCGGCTGGGCGATGGCTTCGGTCGACGTCGATTGCTGTTGATCGGGATCGGCATTTTCACCAGCGCTTCGCTGGCCTGTGCGCTGGCACCGGGACTGGGTTGGCTGATCGGCGCAAGGGCGGTGCAAGGTGTTGGCGCGGCGATGATGTTCGCCTTGACCGTGGCGCTGGTGGCCGATGCGGTGCCGAAGACGCGGGCGGGCAGTGCGATGGGCTTGCTGGCGACGATGTCGGCGACGGGAACCAGTCTTGGGCCGTCGCTGGGTGGGTTGTTGATGACGCATGTCGGCTGGCAGGCGATTTTCCTGCTCAACGTGCCGCTGGGCTTGCTCAATGTCTGGCTGGTGTATCGCTTTCTGCCGGCGGATCGCGCAGCAGGGCCGCGAGTGACGTTCGATTATTCTGGCAGCGCGGTGCTGGTTTTCACGCTGGCAGCCTATGCGCTGGCAATGACGCTCAAAGGTTTCACGTTGCCGTTGTTGCTGGCCAGCCTGTGCGGACTCGGGTTGTTCGTCGTGGTCGAGAAGAAGGCCGAGGCGCCGCTGATTCGCTTGTCGCTGTTCAGCGACCGGCGACTGAGCAGCAGTCTGGCGCTGACCCTGCTGGTGACAACCGTGATGATGACCACGCTGGTGGTGGGACCGTTTTACCTGAGCCGCGGGCTTGGTCTGAGCAGTACCGTTGTTGGCTTGGCGTTGTCGGTCGGACCGTTGCTGTCAGCATTTGGCGGTGTACCGGCGGGACGTTTGGTGGATCGCTTCGGCGCGCGACGGATCGTGCCGGGCGCGTTGCTCGCAATGGCTTGCGGTTGCGGTTTGTTGGCACTGTTGCCGATGAGTCTGGGGTTGCCCGCGTATTTGCTGCCGATTGCAGTGGTCGCCGTCGGCTATGCGCTGTTTCAGGCGGCGAACAACACCGGGTTGATGGCCGGAGTTCGTCAGGATCAACGCGGTGTGGTCTCGGCGATGCTCGGGCTGGCGCGCAACCTCGGCTTGATCACCGGGGCAGCGGTGATGGGCGCGGTGTTTGCGCTGGCGGCGGGGGATCCAACGCAGGCGCCGGCAACGGCGATTGCCAGTGGATTGCATATCACTTTCGGCGTCGCCTCAGCACTGATGCTGACAGCCCTGATCATCAGCCGAGCCGAGATCAAGCTGTGGGAGCGACAGCGCGCCGATTCGACCTGCTCACGGTAGCTGCGGGTCAGGGAAAGTTGATGTTGATCAAGCTGGCCTCATCGCTGGCAAGCCAGCTCCCACAGGGTTTTGGGTTGGCCGGAGATCTGGATTCAGCGCCAATCATTGTGGGAGCTGGCTTGCCAGCGATGACGGCGGAAAAGTCGATGAAGGTGATTGCCGGGCCGGGAAGAACAGTTCAAAACAGGTGATGCCATCGACACTGCTGACGCTATACCGGCCCTGATGCAACTGCATGATGGTCGCGACAATCGATAGGCCCAAGCCATTGGATTGCGCCGAGCGCTCGCGTGACTCATCGACGCGGTAAAAACGTTCGAACAGTCGTGCCAGATGTTCCGGTGCAATGGTTGTGCCGTGGTTGCGTACCCGCAGATAGCTGCCATCCGTCTCGGCAATCGCTTCCACCTGCACCGTCGAATCCGCCGCACCGTACTTGATCGCATTCGCGCACAGGTTGGCTAGCGCGCGCCTTAATAGCATCGGCTCGGCCCAGATCACACCGCTGCCACGAGCCTCGATACTCACCCCTACATCAGCCGCCAATCCTTCAAAGTAATCGGCAATGCGCTGCATCTCATCCGCCGCATCCAGCTCCTGGCGCTGGCTCAAGGCACTGGCCGGGTCGGTGCGCGCCAGAAACAGCATGTTGTCGAGCATCCGCGTCAGCCGCTCAAGCTCTTCGACGTTAGAGGCGAGCAACTGCTGATAGGCCTCGATGCTGCGGTTCTGCTGCAGCGCGACCTGCGTTTCGCCGAGCAGGTTGTTGATCGGCGTGCGCAGTTCATGGGCCATGTCGGTGGACACCTGACTCAACTGCGCAAAGCCCTTGGCGAGGCGGTCGAGCATGGCATTGAACGCTTCGATCATCGGCTGCAATTCTCGTGGCGCACCGCTGCTGGCGAGGCGTTCACCAAGGTTGCCGACGCCGATACCGTGGGCGTGTTTCGCCAGTCGCCGCAACGGCAACAATCCGCGATACACCAGCAAACAACCGACCACCGCCAGCAACAGCGCCGCCAGCGAGGCCAGGCCATAAACACTCAAACGGTAATTGGCGAGCATCGCCGTGCGCTCGCTCATCAGGCGCCCGGTGGTGACTTGCAAACTGCCCAGCTCACCGGAATCGATACTGGCTGCCACCGCCGAAAACGGTACGCCGTCGACGCTCGGCAGATGCTGTACATCGTTCAGCGTCATCGCATGATCAATGGGTACTGCTGGCAACGTCGGCGTGTTCAGGTTGCCCGGGTTGACCACCAGCAGCGGCGGTTGCCCCGGCGCGCCGATGGTCAGCAGAGCTTCGCGGTTGCCGAGCATGTTCTGGAACAGCGCCGGTTTGTTCTTGATCAGCTCCAGGGTGTTGCTGTCGTTGAGGAAGCTGCGCAACTGATCGACGCGGCTGACCAGCGCGGTGTCATCACGGCGGATCAACTGTTGCTCCAGTTCGTTGTACAACGCGGCACCAAGCCCGGCCAGGGAGGCGAAGGCGAGCAGGGCGAACACCAGCGCCAGACGCAGGGTCAGCGAATGCGGGCGATGGGCACTCATGGCTGCGTATCGAAGCGATAGCCGATGCCGCGCACGCTGTGGATCAGCTTGAGCTGGAACGGGTCATCGATTTTCGCCCGCAAGCGGCGCACGGCGACATCGACGACGTTGGTGTCGCTGTCGAAATTCATGTCCCACACCCGTGAGGCGATCAGCGAGCGCGCCAACACCTGCCCGGTATGCGTGGCGAACAATTGCAGCAGCGCGAACTCCTTGTTGGTCAGGGTGATGCGCACCCCGGCGCGCGTCACGCGGCGCTTGAGCACGTCGATCTGCAGGTCGGCCACTTGCAGTTGTTCGTCTTCATGGATCGGCCCGCGCCGGGTCAGGGTGCGCAGGCGCGCCACCAGTTCGGCGAAGGAAAACGGCTTGATCAGGTAATCGTCGGCACCCAGTTCGAGGCCTTTGACGCGGTCGGCGATGTCATCGCGGGCGGTGAGGAACAGCACCGGTGTGTCCGCTTCCTTGCGCAACCGGCGCAGGACTTCCCAGCCATCCATTTTCGGCATCATCACATCGAGCACGATCACATCGAAACTGTGTTCCAGCGCCAGGTGCAGACCGTCGGCACCGTCGCGGGCGAGGCTGACGCTGTAACCCAGTTCCTGCAAACCGTTGAGCAGGTAGTTGCCCGCCTTGGGTTCGTCTTCGACAACCAGAATATTCATCGATCAGTCTCAATGGTCATTTATGCAGCCGCTGCCTTGTACCTGATAGTCCAGCACATGTTCGCGGCCCTGATGGTCGAGGTAATTCAATTGCGCCGGGACCACGCCACACGCTTGTGAAATATCGGTGCTGGATAGGACTTTGTCGACATCCAGATGGACGTAGAAGCCGGATTTGTCATGAATCACGGCGGTGTCGGGCATGTTCGCGGCGAACGCGCTGCCGGTGGCGAGGAGGGCGGTGAAGGCGAGCAGGAGGCTTTTCATGGTCAGTCACTCAGTGGTCAAAGTTGATCGGCATTGGCGCCGGGACAACTTCAGGCTACCGAGCGATCCGCACGGCAAACCGACAGCTGAATGACAAAGTTGTAATGAAACGGTGTGTGAAGATTTTCCAGGCTAAACGCTAACCCTGTGGGAGCGAGCTTGCTCGCGAAGGCGTCAGGTCAGGCGACATACATATTGAATGTGCCGGCCCCTTCGCGAGCAAGCTCGCTCCCACAGGGAGTTGCGGTGCAGGTGAAATCTTTAGCTCGCGTGGGTATTGAGGATGCTCGCCACTTGCTGCGGCTGGCAGTTCAGATACGGCGAGGACTTCAGCCAGCGCTGATCCGGATACCACGAGAACATGAACTGGCCATTCTTCAACCGATCAATCACCTGCTTGGCAATCTGCGGCCGCACCGCCGGGCAGCCTTGACTGCGGCCGATGCGCCCCTGTTTCTTGCTCCACAGCGGATTCACATAACTGGCCGCGTGAATGACGATCGCGCGATCGCGGGCCATGTCATTGAAGCCTGGCTCCAGACCGTCCATGCGCAGCGAATAACCATGGGTGCCGCTGTAGCTTTCCTGCGTGCGGAACAGGCCGAGGCTGGATTGATAACTGCCTTCGACATTGGAAAACTGCGTGGCGAAGTTTTCCCCGGAGTTGGACCCATGAGCGACCAGATCGCGCAGCACCAACTTCTTTTTACTGAGGTCGAAGATCCACAAGCGGCGTTCGGTGGACGGTTGCGAATAGTCGATGATCGCCAGGTGGCGGGACGGCTTCGCACCGTTGTTGACCGCGCATTGCATGGCGCTCAATGCACCTTTCAGCGCCTGGGGATTGAGTTCTGGCGCGGCGTGCGCGAGGCTGGTGAAGAGAACCGGCGATGGTTTGCCGGCGGCAAAAACGGGACTGGTCACGACGAGAGCGGTGGCAGTCAACAGAAGTCGGCGCAAAAACGTCAACATTTTATAAAGTGTCCTCACTTGCTACTTATTTGGCACTTTGGCTCCTGACTCCCAGTCAATACCCGCAAGCCCGTCGATCGAGCCTGACTCTCAAGCGCACCTGATGTAAGGTTGGCCATCATCTGGACGGCCATGGATTGGAGTAAAGCAGTTGTTCAAAAAGTACGCATGCTACTTGAGCATTTGTTTGCTCGCTGCGCCGTTTGTCGCTTGTGCCGATGAACCGTTGCCGCCGCTGGAGACACTGCCAACGCCACCGGCCGAGATGCCGGTCGAGCCGCAAAGTCCGTTGCAGGCTGTCTTGATCAGCCTGCCGCAGTCGTGCCCGGCGATTGCCGCGCATCTCAACGGCCCGGCGCTGACGCAACTGCAGGCGTTCTACCAGCAGCAGGACTGGATGCCGGTGTGGGCGAGTGAATCTGCGCGATTGCCGATGTTGCAGGCACAATTACAGTTGTTGGCCGATGATGGTCTCAATCCAAAACGCTATCCGGTCGCGACCACGGCGCCGCAGGATGGCGAGTTGTGTGCCGACATCGACATCAGTCGCAACTATCTCCAGGCCCTGCAGGATTTGCACTACGGTCTCCTGCTGCAATCGCACTTCGAACCGCTGTGGCATGCCGACGCCACCCCGCGCGACCGTCAGGCGGAATTGTTGGCCATCGCCGTACCGGGCATGCATGACATTCCCGCTGCGTTCGACCTCGCGCGGCCGCGTCTGGCGCAATATCAGGATCTGCGTCAGCTCTACGCGGCGCAACGGCTCAAAGCCTTGCCGCAATGGCAATCGGTGGGCAGCGGGCCGCTGCTGCGCCCGGACATGGAAGACCAACGCGTGCCGGAACTGGCTCAGCGTCTGTACAGCGAAGGCTATCTGACTCAGATCATTGGTACACCCGGCAATGCGTATGACGGCGTTCTGGTCGACGCGGTGAAGAGTTTTCAGGCCAACCATTCGCTCCAGGCTGATGGCGTGGTCGGGCCGGGGACAATTGCCGAACTCAACATCACTCCGCTGACCCGCCGTGAACAACTGCGGGTCAACCTCGAACGTTTCCGCTGGATGGCCCAGGACATGGAACCCAATGGCCTGCTGGTCAACGTCGCCGCTGCTGAACTGACGTTGTATCAGGGCGGCGTGCCCGTATGGCAGACCCGTACCCAGGTCGGCCGTGCCGAGCGCCAGACCCCGTTGCTGAAGTCCCGTGTCACGCGCCTGACCCTGAATCCGACCTGGACCGTGCCGCCGACCATCTGGAAGGAGGACAAACTGCCGGAGATCCGCAAGGACCAGACCTTCCTCAGCCGCCAGAACCTGCAAGTGCTTGACGCCAACGGACAGCCGCTGGCGGCGGCGGACATCGATTGGGACAACCCCGGCAACATACTGCTGCGTCAGGACGCCGGACCGCGTAATCCGTTGGGGCAAATGGTCATCCGCTTTCCCAACCCGTTCTCCGTGTACTTGCACGACACGCCGAGCAAAGCGCTGTTCGAAAAAGGCCCGCGGGCCTTCAGCTCCGGTTGCGTGCGCGTCGAGCACCCGATGCAGCTGCGCGATCTGCTGCTGACCCCGGCGGAAAAGGCCCGCACCGAAACCCTGCTGGCCACCGGCACCACCCACGAATTTCGCTTGTCGGCGCCGGTGCCGATCCTGATGACCTACTGGACCGCGCAGGTCGACAGCGCTGGCCATGTGCGCTATTCGCCGGACATCTACAGTCGCGACAGCGCCTTGCTCGTCGGGCTTGATCGCGCGCATTGAGCCTCAGCGAGTGTGGCGGTGCCAGAACATCTGCGCCAGCCACGCATCGATGCTGAACTTGCCAGCGCCGGCGAACACCAGTGGTATCAGCGCCGCAAGGTAAATCGCCGGCAACTTGAAGTTGCCAAAGCCTTTATTGGTGATCGCATAACCCTGCGCCAGCTCGCTCAGCGACGACCAGTCGGCGGGCCAGTGCACCGCGGCGGTGGCGACGACAGTGACCACGATCAGCGAGATCGCCGAGATTCGTGTGCCGACACCGACCAGGATCGCTAGCGCACAGATCAGCTCGGCCCACATCGACAGTTCCCAGTTCAGCGTTGCCGGTAGATGGTCGAAGGGAAACGGGAAGCGCTCCTGAATATCTTCGAACCAATTCTGCCCGTTGAATTTCTCCAGCCCGGACTCGAAGAATTCCCAGGCGATGAATAGGCGCAGGGTCAGAGGCGCGAGCCAGGTGCCGGCGCGATCGAGGTTCAGGTGCAGGCCTTTGACGGCGGTTGAAAGGGTGGCGGTCATGATGCGTCTCCGGTGGATTGAACAAGTTGAATCGACCGGGGTATTTCAGCGTCGGGGTGTATCGGGGATGTGTCGGCGGGGTGGGGGATTGTGCGTTGGGTGTGTCTGAGGCTTCGGGGTATACAGTGCGATACAGTCAAAAGCCCCTCACCCTAGCCCTCTCCCGGAGGGAGAGGGGACTGACCGAGGTGTCTTGTGCCATCCATCGACCTGAAAAATCCAGTCGATTATGGATCCAGGTTTTGGCGATCATGGATGCACAGGCGCTATTTCGATCATGGATGCACAGGCGCTATTTCAAGTCGACGTAAATCTCCAATCTCCCCCAATCAGTCCCCTCTCCCTCGGGGAGAGGGTTAGGGTGAGGGCAGTCTATTATGGGGTTGAGAAGTCTTGACGATCATGGATTCACAGGCGCTATTTCAAGTCGGCGTAAATCTCCAATCTCCCCCAATCGGTCCCCTCTACCTCCGGGAGAGGGCTAGGGTGAGGGCAGTCTATTATGGGGTTGAGAAGTCTTGGCGATCATGGATTCACAGGCGCTATTTCAAGTCGGCGTAAATCTCCAATATCCCCCAATCAGTTCCCTCTCCCACTGGGAGAGGGCTAGGGTGAGGGCAGCGGTTTCGGCACCCGCCACAAATACCAAGCCGCCACCGTCCGATACGGCCGCCACGCCAATCCAATCTCAACCATCTGCCTGCGCGTAGGCTGTACCTCCAGCCCCTTCAACCGCCGATAACCCTCACGCACACCAAAGTCATCGGCCGGCAGAATATCCATGCGCTCCAGGCTGTAGATCAACAACATCTCCACCGTCCAGCGACCGACCCCGCGCAAACTGACCAAGCGTTCAATCAACGCCTCATCGTCCATCGCCAGCGCCGTGGCGTAATCCGGCACCACGCCGTCCAGCGTCGCTTGGGCAATCCCTTGAATCGTCGCAATCTTGCCAGCGGAAAACCCACAACTGCGCAGACCATCAAAATCCGTCGCAAGAATCTGCTCCGGCCGCGGAAACGACTGCCCGGGAAACAACCCCACCAACCGCCCGACAATCGCATCGCCGGCCTTGGCATGCAGTTGCTGATAAGCAATCGCCCGCACCAGCGACTCGTACGGATCGCGCGCCGGATGCGGTTGATGCAGGCATGGGCCGACAGCGGCAATGTGACGCTGCCAGTCCGGGTCGAGCGCAGCCAGAAACTCGCTGGCCGCTTGATAGACATCGGCCATGCTATTTCAGCAAGCCGTTGACTTCGCCATAAGTGAACGCCTTGAGGTCATGACTATCGAGTTTGCCGCTGGCCAGAAAGCTTTTCACCAACCCACCCATCGCGCCATAGAGGAATTCGGCAATGCCGGAACCCGCGCTCAAGCGGCGCACGCCCAGCGCTTGCAGTTCTTCAGGCGAAGGCAGGCAAGCGAAACCCAGCACATTGACCGGCAGCGCAGTGCCCTTGCAGATGGCCTCGATTTCATAGGCCGACGTGACACCCGCCGCGAACAAGCCATCGGCGCCCGTCGCTTGATACAGCGCCGCCCGATGCAGGGTTTCGGCGACGCGATCTTCGGCCGGGACGAGGCTTTTCAGATAGACATCGGTGCGCGCATTGATGAACAGTTGCACATCGCGTTTGCCGGCAACCTGTCGCGCCACTTCGATCTTGCGCGCGAGCAATTCAGGATCCGCCGAACCATCCTCGATATTGATGCCGACGGCACCCGCCGCGATCACCGCATCGAGCACTTCGGCCACGCGCCCGAGGTCATCGGAATAGCCGGCCTCGACATCCACGGTCAACGGAATGCTGATCACCCGGGCGATGGATTCCACCGTCGCCACCAGCCGTTCAAGGGGCAGGGCGTTGCCGTCCGGATACCCGTGGGCCCAAGCCACCGCCGCGCTGCTGGTGGCCACGGCTTTACCGCCCAAGTGCTCGACCAGTCGCGCACCGGTGGCATCGGCGACATTGGTCAGAATCAACAGGCCTTGCTGGTGCAACTGGTGAAACTGCGTAGCGAGCACGTTCATCAAAAATCCTTCTTGTCAGTTGATGAGGTTGGTCAGAATGCCAGTTGTTGGGTGAGCTGCACGGCGGCGTTTTCCAGCCGCAGCAGAAACGCTTTGCGCGGCTGCCCACCACCATAGCCGGTCAGCGAGCCATCCGCGCCGATCACCCGATGGCAGGGCACCACAATCGACAGCCGATTGTGCCCGTTGGCCAGACCGACCGCACGACTGGCGCCGGGTTTGCCCAAACTGGCAGCGATGGCGCCGTATGTACTAGTGTGGCCGTAGGGGATTTGCAGCAAAGCTGACCAGACTTGCCGGGCAAACTCGCTGCCGGGCAAGTGCAGCGGCACAGTAAAGGTGTTCAGCTTGCCGGCGAAATACTGCACCAGTTGCTGCTCGATCTGCTGCAAATGCGCGTTGTGCCCCGGCGCGACTGCGTAGCCGTAGCGATTCTGTAACTCTTCGACTTCGCGGGTCAGCGCCGGCCGATCCAGGAACTCCAGCAACACCAGCCCACGGCGTTCCGCCATGGCGATCATCGGCCCCAGCGGCGTGGTCAGCCGGGTGAACAGCAGCGGCTCACTCTGGGCGACGCGGCCCGGGGTGATGTGGAATGACTTCTGAAAGGCATCGCGAAAACCACTCAGTGACTCATAGCCCGAATCAAACGCGGCATGATCAATCGACGCACCTTGCTTGATCCCGCCCAGCGCCATGCCCAAGCGGCGCGTACGCAGCCACGCATGGAAGGTCATGCCGAAATGCTGCTTGAACCAGCGCCGCAGCTTCAGCGGCTCGATGCCTTCGGCGAGCAACTGCGCATCGCTCCAGCGCACCTCCGGATCGGCCTCCACAGCTTTGAGCAGGCGCTGCACCCAGTTCGGGGCGATGGCGGCAGCGTCCAACGGTTTGCAGCGCAGGCAGGCGCGATAGCCCGCCGACATGCATTCGTCGGCATGGGCGAAGAACTCGACGTTCTCCGGTTTCGGCTTGCGCGCCGTGCAACTGGGGCGGCAGAAGATCCCGGTGGTTTTCACGGCCGTGAAGAACACGCCTTCATAGGCAGTGTCGCGTTCGAGCATGGCGCGAACCATTTCGGCGTGGGGCGGCAGGACAGCGGTTTGTATGTTCATGGTTCGAGAGTAAAACCAGATTCTCGATGGCTCCACCGAAAAATCGACAGTGAATTTTCAAATCCCCTGAACTACCGTGTAGGAGCTGCCGCAGGCTGCGATCTTGATCGTTCCCACGCTCTGCGTGGGAATGCAGCCCGGGACGCTCCGCGTCCCAAAAAGATCGCCGCCCACGGGTAGCTAACAAGTTTTCGAGGTGCCGGGTTTATGCATCCATTTTCCATCCAACATATCGATCACATCGTCCTGCGCGTCGCCGATCTGCAACGTAGCATCGACTTCTACAGCCAGGTGTTCGGCGCCGAAGTGGTCAAACGCAACGAACCGTTGGGCCTGATACACCTGCGCGCCGGCACTTCGATGATCGACCTCGTCGACCTGCAAGGCGAACTCGGCCGCAAGGGCGGCGGGGCGGCCGGGGTCGAGCGGCGTAACGTCGATCACTTCTGCCTGCGCATCGAACCGTTTGATGAAGCGGCGCTCATTACACACTTGCAATCACACGGACTGAGCGTCGAAAAAGCCGCCCGCCGCTTCGGTGCCGAGGGCTACGGCTTGTCACTGTATTGCTTCGACCCGGACGGCAATCAGGTCGAACTCAAAGGACCGTCCGAGGCTTAAGCGCGTTTCGCCATCAACAGCACCGAAGCCGCCGCCGAGAGCAGGCCTGCGCAGCAACGATTGAAGATCCGTTTGCCGCGCGGCTCGGCGAACCAGCGGCGCATGTGCAGACCCATCCACGCGTAGGCGCTGATGGCGATCCACTCCAGTAAAAGGAACAGCACGCCGAGTACCGCGAATTGCGCCGGCACCGGGTGCGCCGGGTCGACGAACTGCGGCAGAAACGCGGTGAACAACAGGATCGCCTTCGGATTGCCCGCCGCCACCAGAAACTCCTGCCGCGCCAACGCAAAGAAACCAACGGTCGCGCCCGTTACCTGCTGCTCGGCCTCGGGATTGGCCCGCCACAACTGCCAGGCCAGATACAACAGATACCCCGCGCCAATGATCTTGATCGCATGGAACAGCCATTCCGAGGTCTGCAGCACTACCGACAGGCCCGCACCGGCCAGCGCAATCATCCCGGCGAATGCCAGAATCCGCCCGATGCCCGCCGTGCAGGCGCGGCGAAAGCCATAACGCGTGGCGTTGCTGACCGACAGCAGATTGTTCGGCCCGGGGGCCATGTTCAGGGCGAAACAGGCCGGAAGAAACAGGGTGAGGGTGGCGAGATCCATGACGGCACTCCAGTAACGAGAACGATGTTTTTATCACAGCCCCCACGCGCTCAGACCCATACAGTCACGCAGCGCTGTCGCGGTACAGCGCCCGGCGCCGTTGGGCAACGCGGTCGAACTTTTTGCAGATGCCTTCACTCTGTATCAGTCATAGGGTGATGGTTTCGTCAGAAAAAACTATCCATCCGGTCAGAAACGGCGATTGCCGTGTAAGATTTCGCCGACGCAGTACTCACCCCGTTTGGCCCCAGGCGGCCCCACCAAGAGCGATCTACATGCAAGCAAAGGCCCGTGAAGTTTATGTGCCACCGGTGCTGCAAGATCTGCGAGCCGGCACTGCCGAACTGCACATCGCACTGGAAAAACGCCTTCCTTTTTTCTCCGATCTTCTCGATACGCAGGCTTTTGTGCGGCTGATGAAGGCCTATTACGGCTTCTATTTACCGCTGGAAAGCGCACTGCAGCAAAGCGATGCAATCCCCACCGATTTTGATCTGGCGCCCCGCCTCAAAACGCCAATCCTGCTCGCCGACCTGCTAGCCCTGGGCGTATCTGCCGCAGCGCTGCAAAGCCTGCCGCAGTGCGAGCAGTTGCCGCTCATCGACTCAAGCGCTGCCTGCCTTGGCGTGCTCTACGTGCTCGAGGGCGCGACGCTCGGCGGGCAAATCCTGCGCCGCGAAATCTCTTCACGATTAGGCCTGGAGGCCAATAACGGCGCGGCCTTTCTCGATATCTACGGCGCCGCGACGGGGCGGCGCTGGCGTGACTTCATCGAATACCTCGGCAGTCGGCCAATGAGCGCCGCCGAGCGCGCCGCTGTCGTCACGGCAGCACAAACCACATTCAGCTGTTTCGAGCACTGGCTCGAAAGCCGGGAGGTACTGGCATGAACCCGCAAGACAAAGAAGCCTTTGAAGAACTGCTGGCCAACTGTGCCGACGAGCCGATTCGTTTCCCCGGGGCGATCCAGCCCCACGGCTTGCTGCTGACACTGAGCGAACCTGAGCTGACGATCATTCAGGTCAGCGCCAACGTTGAAACCCTGCTGGCCCGGGAGCCGCAGAGCCTGATCGGCGAGCCGCTGGAAAGCCTGATCGGCGACGCCGAAGCGGCACAAGTGCGCGAAGCCTTGCTGCAACCGTCGCTGTCAGACTTGCAGCCGCTGCGCTTCAAGCTCAACGGCACCGCGTTCGAGGGCCTGCTGCATCGGCATCAGGGCGTGCTGATTCTGGAGCTGGAAATCCACGTCGAGAACTTCCAGCCACGCAACGTCGCCGGCAACCAGACGCATCTGGGGCGCATGCTTCAGCGTCTGCAAGCGGCCACCACGTTGCAGGCGCTGTACGACATCAGCGTCAAGGAAATCCAGGCCATGACCGGTTACGACCGGGTGTTGATCTATCGTTTCGAAGAGGAGGGCCACGGTCAGGTCATCGCCGAAGCCTCCGACCCGTCGATGGAAGTGTTCAATGGCCTGTTCTTCCCGGCGTCGGACATTCCCGAGCAGGCGCGCGAGCTGTATCGGACCAATTGGCTGCGGATCATCCCCAATGCCGACTACCAACCGGTGCCGCTGCTGCCAAAACTGCGCCCGGACACGAACACGCCGCTGGACCTGAGTTTCGCCACCCTGCGCAGCGTATCGCCGATCCACTGCCAGTACATGAAGAACATGGGCGTGCTGTCGTCGATGAGCATTTCCCTGCTCAAGGGTGACAAGCTCTGGGGCCTGATCAGCTGCGGCAATCGTCAGCCACTGCATGTGCCGCACGAATTGCGCGCCGCGTGTCAGACCATCGGCCAGGTGCTGTCGCTGCAGATCAGCGCCATGGAAGCGCTGGAGATCAGCCGCCAGCGTGAAGAGAAAGTCGAGGCGTTGGCGCTGCTCAATCAAGCGATGATCGACTCGCCGCAAAATGTCTTCGACGGCCTCGCCAACCAACCGCAAACTTTGATGGCGCTGACCAATGCCGGTGGCATTGCAATCATCGAAGACAAACAACTGCACCGTTACGGCAACTGCCCGGAGCCGGAAGAAATCCGCGCCTTGCACAAGTGGTTGCAGGACAGCGGCGAGGCGGTGTTTGCCAGTCATCACCTGGCCAGCGTTTACCCTCCAGCGGCGCAGTTCCAGCAGGTGGCCAGCGGCGTGCTCGCCATGAGCCTGCCAAAACCGGTCGACAACGGCGTGTTCTGGTTCCGGCCGGAGGTCAAGGAAAACATCAATTGGAGCGGCGATCCACGCAAGCCGCTGGACCTGGAAAACTCCGACGCCGGCCTGCGTTTGCGCCCGCGCACCTCGTTTGAAATCTGGAAAGTCGAGATGGCCGGGATCTCCACCAAGTGGAGCCACGGCGACCTGTTCGCTGCCAACGACCTGCGCCGTTCGGCGCTGGAAAACGATCTGGCCCGGCAGGTTCGCCGCGAGCAGGAAGCGGTGCGCGCCCGCGATGAGCTGGTGGCCGTGGTGTCCCACGATCTACGCAACCCGATGACCGTGATTTCGATGCTCTGCGGCATGATGCAGAAGGCCTTCAGCTCGGACGGCCCGCACACTTCGCGGCGGATCTCCACGGCCATCGACACCATGCAACAGGCTGCCGGCCGCATGAATACGCTGCTGGAGGACTTGCTCGACACCTCGAAAATCGATGCCGGACGCTACTCCATCACCCCGCAAAAACTCGACGTCGGGCAGATGTTCGAAGAAGCGCAGGCGCTGCTCGCACCGCTGGCGCTGGACAAGGACATCAGTATTTCCTTCGACGCCGATCCTGATCTGCGCATTCATGCCGACCCGGAGCGGCTGTTTCAGGTGCTGTCGAATCTGGTCGGCAATGCGATCAAGTTCACCCCGCGTCTGGGCAGGGTGGGTGTGCATGCGACGTCGGTCGGCGATGACATTGTCTTCACCGTGCGTGACAGTGGCGAAGGCATCCCCAAGGAACACCTGCCGCACGTGTTCGATCGTTACTGGACGGTGAAAGAGGGCAACCCGACCGGCACCGGCCTTGGTTTGTACATCACCCAAGGCATCGTCGAAGCCCACGGCGGGCGGATCTTCGCCGAGAGCGAGCCGGGGCAGGGCAGCGAGTTCCGCTTCACCGTGCCGCGCCTGGACTGAGCGTCGATTTTTATGTGGGAGCGAGCCTGCTCGCGAATGGGGTTGTTCTGTCAATGCAGCATTGAATGATCCACCGCTTTCGCGAGCAGGCTCGCTCCCACAGGGGATTTGTGTAGTCAGGGGCATTTTCTTCAATACCGAGGACCGGGCGCTCGATACCGTGTGCACCTTGTTCCTCGATTTGAAGCAGGTGTGTGATGAGTCTGATTGTTTCGATGGCGGCGTTTGCGCTGGCGGCGTCCATCACGCCGGGGCCGGTGAACATTGTCGCGTTGAGCTCCGGGGCGCAGTTCGGTTTTCGCGCCAGTCAGCGGCATGTTGCCGGGGCGACGCTGGGCTTTGTGCTGTTGCTGGTGTTGATGGGCTTGGGTTTGCACGAGGTGCTGAAACTCTGGCCATTCATGACCCGCGTGGTGCAACTGGCCGGCGTGGCGTTTCTGCTGTTCATGGCGTGGAAACTGGCCATGGATGACGGGCAGCTGAATGCCGGGGATTCCGGGCGGGCCCCATCGATGCTGTATGGCGCGGTGATGCAATGGCTCAACCCGAAAGCCTGGCTGGCGTGTGTCGCTGGCATGGGCGCGTTTGTCGCCGATGGCGAGGCGCGGCTGGTGTGGCAGTTTGCGGCGGTGTATCTGGTGATCTGTTATCTGTCTGTCGGCTGCTGGGTGTATGCCGGGACGTTTTTGCGTGGGTATCTGAGCAACGCGGCGGTGATGCGCTGGTTCAATCGGCTGATGGCAGCATTGTTGGCCGTCAGCGCGATATACCTGCTGCTACCGTAAACCCTGTAGGAGTGAGCCTGCTCGCGATAGCGGTGTATCAGTCAATATAGATGTCGACTGA
>NZ_JBSVXS010000070.1:0-29537 GCF_054070155.1 Pseudomonas sp. SDT291_1_S447 | reverse complement strand
TCAGTCGACTCATTGGTTTCTGACAGACCGCAATCGCGAGCAGGCTCACTCCTACATTGATCTCCATGTAGGCCCGGTTATTTCTTCTGTGGATTGATAAGAGAAAAGGAGTGACACCATGCTGGTGATGCGCCCCGCGCAAATGGCTGATCTGGGCGAGGTACAGCGTCTGGCTGCGGACAGCCCGATTGGTGTCACTTCCTTGCCGGATGACGTGGAACGTCTGAGCGACAAGATCGCTGCGAGCGAAGCTTCGTTTGCCGCCGAAGTGAGCTTCAACGGTGAAGAGAGTTACTTCTTCGTCCTCGAAGATTCCACCACTGGCAAGCTGGTCGGTTGCTCGGCCATCGTCGCCTCGGCCGGTTATTCGGAGCCGTTCTACAGCTTCCGCAACGAGACCTTCGTCCATGCCTCCCGCGAGCTGAAGATCCACAACAAGATCCACGTGCTTTCGCAGTGCCACGACCTGACCGGCAATAGTTTGCTGACCAGTTTCTACGTGCAGCGCGAGCTGGTCGGTTCGCCATGGTCGGAACTCAACTCCCGCGGCCGTCTGTTGTTCGTTGCCAGCCACCCGGAGCGTTTCGCCGATTCGGTGGTGACCGAGATCGTCGGTTACAGCGACGAGAACGGCGACTCGCCGTTCTGGGATGCGATCGGCCGCAACTTCTTCGACCTCAACTACGCCGAAGCTGAGCGCCTGTGCGGGCTGAAAAGCCGCACGTTTCTCGCCGAGCTGATGCCGCATTACCCGATCTACGTACCGCTGCTGCCGGACTCCGCCCAAGAGGCGATGGGCCAGGTGCACCCGCGTGCGCAGATCACCTTCGACATCCTGATGCGCGAAGGCTTCGAGACCGATCACTACATCGACATTTTCGACGGTGGCCCGACCCTGCATGCACGTGTTTCGGGGATCCGTTCGATCGCCCAGAGCCGCGTGGTGCCAGTGAAGATCGGCGAGCCGGTGAAAGGTGCCGGTCGCCAGTATCTGGTGGCCAATGCGCAGTTGCAGGATTACCGCGCGGTGCTGCTGGAACTGGATTACGCGCCGGGCAAACCGGTGACTCTGGATCTGGAAGCGGCCGAAGCCCTGGGCGTCGGTGAAGGTGCCAGCGTGCGCCTGGTGGCGGTTTAACGCCTTAGCGAGTTTCACGGGTGGCGAAGGCGGCCCGTTTGAGGAGATAGCATGATTGTTCGTCCCGTACGCAGCAGCGATTTAGCCGCGCTGATCGACCTGGCCCGCAGCACCGGCACCGGCCTGACCACATTGCCGGCTAACGAAGAACGTCTGGCCCATCGGGTCGGCTGGGCCGAGAAGACCTTTCGCGGCGAAGCCGGTCGTGGTGATGCGGACTACCTGTTCGTGCTCGAAGACGACGACGGTCGCGTGGTGGGGATTTCCGCCATTGCTGGCGCGGTTGGCATGCGTGAGCCCTGGTACAACTTCCGTGTCGGCCTGACCGTCAGCGCGTCGCAAGAACTGAACATCTATCGCGAGATTCCGACGCTGTTTCTGGCCAACGACCTGACCGGTAATTCCGAGCTGTGCTCGTTGTTCCTGCACGCCGATTACCGCAGTGGTTTGAACGGTCGCATGCTGTCGAAGGCGCGAATGCTGTTCATCGCTGAGTTCCCGGAACTGTTCGGCAACAAGATCATCGCCGAAATGCGCGGCGTCTCCGATGACGCCGGCCGTTCGCCGTTCTGGGAAAGCCTCGGTCGTCACTTTTTCAAGATGGAATTCAGCCAGGCCGATTACCTCACCGGTGTCGGCAACAAGGCCTTCATCGCTGAACTGATGCCGAAATTTCCGCTGTACACCTGCTTCCTCTCCGAAGGCGCGCGTAGTGTCATCGGTCAGGTCCATCCGGACACCGAGCCAGCCTTGGCGATGCTCAAGGGCGAAGGGTTCAGCTATCAGGGCTACGTCGACATCTTCGACGCCGGCCCTGCGATCGAATGCGAAACCGGCAAGATCCGCGCGGTGCGTGACAGTGAAGCGCTGGTGTTGGCCATTGGCACGCCGGGCGACGACGCCACGCCATTCATCATCCATAACCGCAAGCGCGAAGACTGCCGCATCACCGCTGCGCCGGCGCGTCTGGCTGCCGGCACGCTGGTGGTCGATCCGCAGACCGCCAAACGTCTTCAACTCAACGCTGGCGACCAAGTGCGCGCTGTGGCGTTGTCCGCTGCACGGGAGTCGAAATAATGAATTCGCTATACATCGCAGGTGAGTGGCTGGCCGGTCAGGGCGAAGCTTTTCAATCGTTGAACCCGGTGACCCAGCAAGTGCTGTGGTCGGGGGAGGGCGCGACCACTGCTCAGGTTGAATCGGCTGTGCAGGCTGCGCGTCAGGCGTTTCCGGAGTGGGCACGTCGCTCGCTGGATGAGCGCATCAGCGTGCTTGAGGCTTTCGCCGCGTCGCTGAAAAACCACGCTGACGAACTGGCTCGCACCATTGGTGAAGAGACCGGCAAACCGTTGTGGGAATCCGCGACCGAAGTGACCAGCATGGTCAACAAGATTGCCATCTCGGTACAGAGCTACCGCGAGCGTACCGGCGAGAAGAGCGGCCCGTTGGGCGACGCCACCGCCGTACTGCGTCACAAGCCGCACGGCGTGGTCGCGGTGTTCGGCCCTTACAACTTCCCCGGCCACCTGCCGAACGGCCACATCGTGCCGGCGTTGCTGGCCGGTAACAGCGTGCTGTTCAAGCCAAGCGAACTGACCCCGAAAGTCGCCGAGCTGACGGTCAAGTGCTGGATCGAAGCCGGTCTGCCAGCGGGTGTGTTGAACCTGCTGCAAGGTGCGCGTGAAACCGGCATCGCGCTGGCCGCGAACCCGGGCATCGACGGTCTGTTCTTCACCGGTTCCAGCCGCACGGGCAATCATTTGCATCAGCAATTTGCCGGGCGTCCGGACAAGATTCTGGCGTTGGAGATGGGCGGCAACAACCCGCTGGTGGTCGATCAGGTCGCAGACTTGGATGCGGCGGTTTACACGATTATTCAGTCGGCATTCATCTCTGCCGGTCAGCGCTGCACCTGTGCACGCCGCCTGCTGGTGCCGCAAGGCGCGTGGGGCGACAGCCTGTTGAAACGTCTGGTTGAAGTCAGCGCGAGCATTGAAGTCGGCGCGTTCGATCAACAACCAGCCCCATTCATGGGCTCGGTAATTTCCCTCGGCGCGGCGAAAGCGCTGATGGACGCGCAAGCACATCTGTTGGCCAACGGCGCGGTGTCGCTGCTGGCGATGACTCAGCCGCAAGCACAAGCCGCGTTGCTGACGCCGGGCATTGTTGACGTGACGGCGGTGGCCGATCGTCCGGACGAAGAACTGTTCGGCCCGTTGCTGCAAGTAATCCGCTACACCGATTTCGAAGCGGCGATCGCTGAGGCGAATGACACGGCTTATGGTCTGGCCGCTGGTCTGTTGTCGGATTCCGAAGCGCGTTATCAGCAGTTCTGGCTGGAAAGTCGTGCCGGGATCGTCAACTGGAACAAACAACTGACCGGTGCTGCGAGCAGCGCGCCGTTCGGTGGTGTCGGTGCTTCGGGCAACCATCGCGCCAGTGCCTATTACGCAGCGGATTACTGCGCGTACCCGGTGGCGTCGCTGGAAACACCGAGCCTGACTTTGCCAGCAGCCCTGACGCCTGGCGTGAAAATGGCGTGAAGCCAATCGCTGGCAAGCCAGCTCCCACAGGAACGAAGGCGTTCACACATTTTGTGTACGACGCGGTCACTGTGGGAGCTGGCTTGCCAGCGATGGCCGCGACACGGTCGCACTGAACAGTTAGTTACTGAAGCCTATAACAACAGATTCTCGTGGAGCCTCGCTGATGAAATCCTATGAAGTCAATTTTGACGGTCTAGTGGGGCCGACCCATAACTACGGCGGTCTGTCCTACGGTAACGTTGCGTCCCAGAGCAACAGCCAGCAATCTTCGAACCCGAAGGAAGCGGCGCTGCAAGGTCTGGCGAAGATGAAAGCGCTGATGGAAATGGGCTTTCAGCAAGGTGTGCTGGCGCCACAGGAACGTCCGGACGTGGCCGCTCTGCGCCGCCTGGGTTTCAGTGGCACCGACGCTCAGGTGATCGAGCGCGCCGCCAAGGAAGCCATGCCGCTGCTGGTCGCCAGTTGCTCGGCGTCGAGCATGTGGGTGGCCAACGCCGCCACGGTCAGCCCGAGTGCCGACACCGCAGACGGCCGCGTGCATTTCACCGCCGCCAACCTCAACTGCAAATACCACCGCAGCATCGAACACCCGACCACCAGTCGCGTGCTCGGCGCGATGTTCGCCAATCAGCAGCACTTCGCCCATCACGCGGCGCTGCCAGCGGTAGCGCAATTCGGCGACGAAGGCGCGGCCAACCACACACGTTTCTGCCGTGAGTACGGCGAGGCGGGCGTTGAGTTCTTCGTGTTCGGTCGCAGTGCGTTCGACAACCGTTTCCCGGCGCCGCAAAAGTACCCGGCGCGGCAAACCCTCGAAGCCTCGCAAGCCGTTGCGCGTCTGCACGGTCTGCGTGATGAAGGCGTGGTTTACGCCCAGCAGAACCCGAACGTGATCGATCAGGGCGTGTTCCACAACGACGTGATCGCCGTGGGCAATGGCGAGGTGCTGTTCTATCACGAGGACGCGTTCCTCGACACCGACTCGATGCTGGCCGAGCTGCAAAGCAAACTGGCCAAAGTCGGCGGTAACTTCCAGTCGGTGTGTGTGCCGCGTTCGGCGGTCACCGTGGATGATGCGGTGCGTTCCTACCTGTTCAACAGCCAGTTGCTGTCACGCCCTGACGGCTCGATGTTGCTGATCGTGCCGCAAGAGTGCCAGGCCAACGAGCGCGTCTGGACTTACCTGCAAGAGCTGACCAGCTCCGGCGGCCTGATCCGCGAAGTAAAAGTCTTCGACCTCAAGCAAAGCATGCAGAACGGCGGTGGCCCGGCGTGCCTGCGTCTGCGCGTCGCGCTTAACGAAACCGAACTGGCGGCCGTCAACCCAGGCGTTATCATGACGCCACCGTTGTACGGTTCGTTGACCGCATGGGTTGAAAAGCACTACCGCGACCGCTTGAGCGAAACCGATCTGGCGGATCCGCAATTGCTGCTTGAATGCCGGACGGCACTGGATGAACTGACGCAAATCCTTAAACTGGGCGCGGTTTATCCATTCCAGATCAATTGATGGCCGGCGCGTCGCCTGATCGCGGCGCGCGGCTTGTCTCCCCAAGAGAGTAAAAACATGAGCGATTCCCTGCAGCTGATCCTTGAAGACACCGACGGCACGCAACTGCAAACCTCGTGCACCCGCGTCGCGGTCATGTGGCAAGGCAAAGAGCTGTGGATCCAGCAGGACGGCCGTGGCCAACTGCTGATCGGCGTGGACGTTGAAGAAGGTGACGCCGAGTACGCCAACCTGCTGCTGCGCCCATTGGCGACTAATCTGGTAAGTCTGCAACTGGAAATGGAACCGGCCGACGTCGGCGACGACGAAGACCACGTGCACGGCCCGGATTGCAACCACGACCACTAAGGAAACCGCTCTATGCTCGCCCTCGGCAAACTGCTTGAACTGACCCTCGCCGGCCGCGAACCGGCGGAGAAGACTCAACTGACTGTCGAAGGCGTGCGCATGCGCTGGTTGAGCGAAGGTGCGCTGGAAGTCCGGCCACCGGAAGCGCGCGACAATGGCCTGGACCTGTTGCTGTCGGCAGGCATCCATGGCAACGAAACTGCGCCGATCGAGTTGCTTGATCGGCTGCTGCACGACATCGCCCGCGGCGATCTGAAGCCGCGCGCACGCATTCTGTTCCTGTTCGGCAACCCCGAGGCGATTCGCAAAGGCGAGCGCTTTGTCGAGCAGGACGTCAATCGGCTGTTCAACGGTCGTCATGAACAAAGCAGTGGTTCGGAAGCGCTGCGGGCCTGTGAGCTGGAGCGTCTGGCGGCGAGTTTCTTCAGCCTGCCGGATCGTCAGCGTCTGCATTACGACCTGCACACGGCGATTCGCGGTTCGAAGATCGAACAGTTCGCGCTGTATCCGTGGAAGGAAGGTCGCCAGCATTCGCGCCTTGAGCTGGCGCGCCTGCGCGCTGCCGGGATGGAAGCGGTGCTGCTGCAGAACAAACCGTCGATCGTGTTCAGCTCGTATACCTACGACAAGCTCGGTGCCGAGGCTTTCACGCTGGAACTGGGCAAGGCGCGGCCGTTCGGGCAGAACGATGGGGTTAATGTCTCGCTGCTGGAAACTCGCCTGCAGCAGATCATCGAAGGCACTGAGCCAGAGATGGCTGAAGCGCAGCTGGACGGCTTGCAGCTATTCAGCGTCGCCCGGGAAATCATCAAGCACAGCGATGCCTTTCGCTTGAACCTGCCGCAGGACATCGAAAACTTTTCCGAGCTGGAGATGGGTTATGTGCTGGCCGAGGACTTGGCCAATACCCGCTGGATCATCGAAGAGCAGGGCGCACGGATCATCTTCCCTAATCCGAAGGTCAAGAACGGCCTGCGGGCGGGCATCCTGATCGTCCCGACCAGCGACGAAAATCTCGCCTGACCTCAATCGCAAGGTCTACACAAAACCACTGTGGGAGCGAGCTTGCTCGCGAATGCAATCTGGCATTCAACATTAAAGTTGGCTGTCAATCCGCTTTCGCGAGCAAGCTCGCTCCCACAGGGGAATGAGTGAGACCAGAGATCTCACTCATCGTGTTCAGACCGCTACAGCACGCGGCTCAGTACGGCGCAGCACCCGAACCTTCTGCAGCGTATCCGCGCAAGTCCGCGCCGCTTCCTGACCCTTGTGCACAAAGTGCTCGAAGAAGAACTTCTGATGTTCGTCGCCAGCATGGAAGTGATGCGGGGTCAGGGACACCGAGAACACCGGCACTTCGGTTTCCAGTTGCACTTGCATCAGTCCGCTGACCACCGATTGGGCAACGAACTCGTGGCGGTAGATGCCGCCGTCCACGACCAGGGCTGCGGCGACGATGCCGGCATAACGGCCGGTCTTGGCCAGCAACTTGGCGTGCAAGGGCATTTCAAAGGCGCCGCCGACTTCGAAGATGTCGATGTCCGATTCCTGATAACCCAGGGCAATCATTTCGGCGACGAAGCCTTTACGGCTCTGGTCGACGATTTCCTTGTGCCAGCAGGCCTGGATGAACGCGACGCGCTCGCCGTGAGGGTGTTTGCTTTTGCTGTCGATAGCGGTGGGTTGCATGTTCTGACTCCTGTTTGTGTGAAAAACAGGGCGTTATGAATCGAAAGGGATTCAAGGGTGCGCACACGCACAACATCGCGCGGACGGCCCTTTGGCGTTAATCCCGTTCTCTCTTCATCCGGACTATGACCGTCGGCCCCGGAATCACACCGGGTCTGCTGACCTTGCCGCCGCTCACAACCGAAGCCGTGTCCGTCGCCAAGCGCTCGCGGGCTATGCGCATTGCGCGCAATTACCGCCGGTGGGGAATTGCACCCCGCCCTGAGAACGTTTTTGCCGCCCTTTCTCGGGCGGCGCAGCGTTTTTAACACAGATTGTGTGTCTGTGCATTGCGCCTTTCTGATGATTGTCATCGAATTTTTTGCAGGCTCGAAACGACTTTTCCTTGCGCAAGGGTTGATTAATCCACGCGATGACCGCAGTAATTCCACTTCGTAAAGGGATTTCCCCTGCTGACTTGAGGCCAGGTTCATGAGCGTTATCGATCTTCGCAGCGACACCGTCACCCAACCGACTCCGGCCATGCTCGACGCGATGACTGCGGCGGACACCGGCGATGACGTGTACGGCGAAGATCCAACGGTCAATCGTCTGGAAGCAGAATTGGCCAAGCGTCTGGGGTTCGCCGCCGCTTTGTTCGTGCCGACCGGCACCATGAGTAATCTGCTGGGGTTGATGGCGCACTGTGAGCGCGGCGACGAATACGTCGTGGGTCAGCAGGCGCATACCTACAAATACGAGGGCGGTGGCGCGGCGGTGCTCGGTTCGATCCAGCCACAGCCGCTGGAAGTGCAGGCTGACGGTTCGCTGGATCTGGATCAGGTCGCCGCAGCGATCAAACCTGACGACTTCCATTTCGCCCGGACTCGTCTGCTGGCGCTGGAAAACACCATGCAAGGCAAAGTGCTGCCACTGGACTATCTGGCTCGGGCCCGCCAATTCACCCAAGACCACGGTCTCCAGTTGCACCTCGACGGCGCGCGTCTTTACAACGCGGCGGTCAAGCTGGGCGTCGATGCACGGGTAATCACTCAGTACTTTGATTCGGTATCGGTGTGCCTGTCCAAAGGTCTTGGCGCGCCAGTCGGCTCGGTGTTGTGCGGTTCTGAGCAACTGATCGGCAAGGCTCGTCGTTTGCGCAAAATGGTCGGTGGCGGCATGCGCCAGGCTGGACTGTTGGCGGCGGCGGGGCTGTATGCGCTGGATCACAACGTCGAGCGTCTGGCCGACGATCACGCCAATGCGCAATTGCTCGCCGAAGGTCTGCGTGAAGCAGGTTTCATCGTCGAACCCGTGCAAACCAACATGGTTTATGTGCAAATGGGCGACAAAGCCGAAGCACTCAAGGCGTTTGCCGGCGAACGCGGGATCAAATTGAGCGCTGCTACGCGTCTGCGTATGGTCACGCACATGAACGTCAATCGCTCGCAAATCGAGCAAGTGATCGCGACATTCGTCGAGTTTTCGCGCAAGTGACAGCGTTAGCCGTCCAATTGACCGTTTCTATCGTATAAACACGCTGTACCCCGCGCGCAGGGCCGATATAATGCGGCCCTTTGCCGTCGCTTCGTCTGTTGACGTTTCGAACAGGCCTTTGGCCGCAGCCTCCGTGGAAGAACCTAATGAAAAGCGCAGAAATCCGTGAAGCCTTCCTTCGCTTCTTCGAAGAGCAAGGCCACACCCGTGTAGCCTCCAGCTCTTTGATTCCGGGCAACGACCCAACCCTGCTGTTCACTAACGCGGGGATGAACCAGTTCAAGGACTGCTTCCTGGGCCAGGAAAAACGTGCCTACACCCGCGCGACCAGCAGCCAGAAATGCGTGCGTGCCGGTGGCAAGAACAGCGACCTGGAAAACGTCGGTTATACCGCCCGTCACCACACATTCTTCGAAATGCTCGGTAACTTCAGTTTCGGTGACTACTTCAAGAAGGACGCGATTACCTACGCGTGGACCTTCCTGACCGGCGTTCTGCAACTGCCGAAGGAAAAACTCTGGGTCACCGTCTACGCCTCCGACGACGAAGCGTATGACATCTGGACCAAAGAAATCGGTGTGCCGGTCGAGCGCATGATCCGCATCGGCGACAACAAAGGCGCGCCGTACGCTTCCGACAACTTCTGGACCATGGGCGATACCGGCCCGTGCGGCCCATGCACCGAGATTTTCTACGATCACGGCGACCACATCTGGGGCGGCCCACCGGGCTCGCCGGAAGAAGACGGCGACCGTTACATCGAGATCTGGAACAACGTGTTCATGCAGTTCAACCGCACCGCCGATGGCGTGTTGCATCCGTTGCCAGCGCCGTCTGTCGACACCGGCATGGGCCTGGAGCGGATCAGTGCGGTGATGCAGCACGTCAATTCCAACTACGACATTGACCTGTTCAAGAACCTGCTGAAGGCCTCGGCCGAAGCGATCGGTTGCGAAAACGGCGATCAGTCTTCGCTGAAAGTAGTATCCGACCACATCCGTTCGTGCGGCTTCCTGATCGCCGACGGCGTACTGCCGTCCAACGAGGGTCGCGGTTATGTGCTGCGCCGGATCATCCGTCGCGCCTGCCGTCACGGTAACAAGCTGGGCGCCACCGGCAGCTTCTTCTACAAGATCGTCGCGGCGCTGGTTGCCGAGATGGGCGAAGCCTTCCCAGAACTGAAAAAGCAGCAAAGCAACATCGAGCGCGTGCTCAAGGCCGAAGAAGAGCAGTTCTCCAAGACTCTGGAGCACGGCCTGAAGATCCTCGAGCAGGATCTGCTGGAACTCAAAGGCACCGTGGTGCCGGGCGACGTGGTGTTCAAACTCTACGACACCTACGGTTTCCCGATGGACCTGACCGCCGACATCGCGCGTGAGCGCAGCCTGACCGTCGACGAAGCCGGTTTCGAACGTGAGATGGAAGCCCAGCGTGTTCGCGCGCGTTCGGCCAGCTCGTTCGGTCTGGACTACAACACTTTGGTCAAGGTTGATGTGGCCACTGAGTTCACCGGTTACAAAGACACCAGCGGTTCGGCAAAAATCGTCGCTATCTATAAAGATGGCCAGTCGGTCGACGTCTTGAATGAAGGCGAAGAGGCGGTGATCGTTCTGAATCAGACGCCGTTCTACGCAGAATCCGGCGGCCAGATTGGCGACTGCGGTTATCTGCAGGCCGGCAGCAGCCGTTTCGACGTGCGCGACACCACCAAAACCGGCGGCGCGTTCCTGCACCACGGTGTGCTGGACTCGGGCAGCCTGACCATCGGCGCGCCAGTGGAAACCCACGTCGACGCCGAAGTGCGTCACGCCACTTCGTTGAACCACTCGGCCACGCACTTGCTGCACGCTGCACTGCGTCAGGTACTGGGCGAGCACGTTCAGCAGAAAGGTTCGTTGGTGGATAGCCAGCGTCTGCGTTTCGACTTCAGTCACTTTGAAGCAATCAAGCCGGAACAGATCAAAGCACTGGAAGACATCGTCAACGCCGAGATTCGCAAGAACTCCGCCGTTGAAACCGAAGAAACCGACATCGAAACCGCGAAGAACAAAGGCGCGATGGCGCTGTTCGGCGAGAAGTACGGCGACAACGTGCGCGTGCTGAGCATGGGCGGCGATTTCTCCGTCGAGCTGTGCGGCGGTATCCACGCCAACCGTACCGGCGACATCGGCCTGCTGAAAATCATCAGCGAAGGCGGTGTGGCATCGGGCGTGCGTCGTATCGAGGCAGTCACTGGTGCGCAAGCACTGGCCTACTTGAACGCGGCAGAAGAACAACTCAAGGAAGCGGCCAGCCTGGTCAAGGGCAGCCGCGACAACCTGATCGACAAGCTGTCGGCTGTGCTCGAGCGCAACCGCCAACTGGAGAAGCAACTCGAGCAGTTGCAAGCCAAGGCGGCCAGCGCTGCGGGCGACGATCTGTCGTCCTCGGCTCTGGACGTCAAAGGCGTGAAGGTTCTGGCCGCACGTCTGGATGGTCAGGACGCCAAGGCGCTGCTGGCGCTGGTTGATCAGTTGAAGAACAAACTCGGCCGCGCAGTGATCCTGCTCGGCAGTGTCCATGAGGAAAAGGTCGTACTGGTTGCAGGCGTAACCAAGGACCTGACTGGCCAACTCAAAGCCGGTGATTTGATGAAGCAGGCTGCTGCGGCAGTGGGCGGGAAGGGCGGTGGTCGTCCGGACATGGCGCAGGGCGGCGGTATCGACGCCGGCGCGCTGGATGGTGCATTGGCGCTGACCGTTCCATTCGTCGAGCAGGGTTTATAAGACAGTCCGTGCAGCCCGCAGTCTAGTGGCGGGCCGCGCGGCTGTTCGAGTAATTATTGGGCGCCCTTCATGGGCAGAGGCGGCTTTGAAATGGCTTTGATCGTACAGAAATTTGGAGGCACCTCGGTCGGCACTGTCGAGAGAATCGAGCAGGTCGCCGACAAGGTTAAGAAATTCCGCGATGCCGGCGATGACCTGGTGGTTGTGCTGTCTGCAATGAGCGGCGAAACCAACCGTCTGATCGATCTGGCCAAGCAAATCAGTGGCGATGGCCAACCGGTTCCGCGTGAACTGGACGTGATCGTTTCCACCGGTGAGCAGGTGACGATTGCCCTGTTGGCCATGGCGCTGATCAAGCGCGGTGTGCCAGCGGTTTCGTACACCGGTAATCAGGTGCGGATCCTGACCGACAGTGCGCACAATAAAGCGCGTATCTTGCAGATTGATGACCAGAAGATTCGCGGTGATCTGAAAGCGGGTCGCGTGGTGGTTGTCGCCGGTTTCCAGGGCGTCGACGAGCACGGCAACATCACCACCCTCGGTCGTGGCGGTTCCGACACTACCGGCGTGGCACTGGCTGCCGCGTTGAAGGCTGACGAGTGCCAGATCTACACCGACGTTGATGGTGTTTACACCACCGACCCGCGTGTGGTTCCAGTCGCTCAGCGCCTGGACAAGATCACCTTTGAAGAGATGCTGGAAATGGCCAGCCTCGGTTCCAAGGTGTTGCAGATCCGTGCGGTGGAATTCGCCGGCAAGTACAACGTTCCGCTGCGCGTACTGCACAGCTTCAAGGAGGGTCCGGGCACCCTCATTACTATTGATGAAGAGGAAACCATGGAACAGCCGATCATTTCCGGCATCGCTTTCAACCGCGATGAAGCCAAGCTGACCATCCGTGGCGTGCCAGACACCCCGGGCGTGGCGTTCAAGATTCTCGGCCCGATCAGTGCCGCGAACATCGAAGTCGACATGATCGTGCAGAACGTTGCGCACGATAACACCACCGACTTCACCTTCACCGTGCACCGCAACGACTATCAGGCCGCACAGACCGTGCTGGAAAACACCGCTCGCGAGATCGGTGCCCGTGAAGTGGTTGGCGACACCAAGATTGCCAAGGTCTCGATCGTCGGCGTCGGCATGCGTTCCCACGCAGGCGTGGCCAGCCGCATGTTCGAATCCCTGGCAAAGGAAAGCATCAACATCCAGATGATCTCGACTTCGGAAATCAAGGTTTCCGTGGTGATTGAAGAGAAGTACCTGGAACTGGCTGTGCGCGCCCTGCACACGGCTTTCGAACTGGATGCTCCGGCCCGTCAAGGCGAGTAATTCCGTTTCTTGAAGGGCGCGGTCTGACCGCGCCCTTTATTTTTTGAATGGCGCGAGCCCTGAACTGTTCTTTTGCTCGCGCTGGTCAATACTCAGGCATGTAGGGCTACGATCGCTCCGGTTGTAGGTCGGGTGCCTTTTTTTTGCAGACTGTTGTCCCTGAACTGAATTGCGTGAGGAGAAAGGTATGCTGATTCTGACTCGTCGGTGCGCAGAAAGCCTGATTATCGGTGATGGCGAAATCACCGTGACCGTGCTCGGCGTTAAAGGAAACCAAGTGCGTATCGGCGTCAACGCCCCGAAAGAGGTTGCCGTGCACCGTGAGGAAATTTACCTGCGTATAAAGAAAGAGAAGGACGAAGAACCAAGCCATTAATTTTTATCGATTTTTATGTTTGCAAACGGGGAAAAGGTTGGTTAAGATACGCCCCGTGTTGCGGAGAGCTGGCCGAGTGGCCGAAGGCGCTCCCCTGCTAAGGGAGTACACCTCAAAAGGGTGTCGGGGGTTCGAATCCCCCGTTCTCCGCCATTATTTGCTTAGTACGTCGTAATCTGGCTTTTTCTGTAAGTTGTTGAATTTATTAGAAAAAGTGGTTGGAATAGAGATTAGACGGGCTATAATGCGGCGCAACAAATGCACTCGTAGCTCAGCTGGATAGAGTACTCGGCTACGAACCGAGCGGTCACAGGTTCGAATCCTGTCGAGTGCACCATATACCGAAAAGCCCGCGTTTAACGCGGGCTTTTTGCTGTCCGGGATTTGGCTTTTCCTTTCACGCAGCCCCTCTCATCAAAATCGACTTGAGCACTTCGGCCTCGCTTGAGGTCATAGCGATAGCTCGTCGTCGATGTCCGAATATTCACCTTGTCCGGCTTGCCCAGCGCGCTTTCGACATCCTGCTGAGTCATCCCGGCAATCACGCGTTGATTGATGATCGCTTCGCGACGTTGTCTGGCATCGATCAGGTTTCCACACGGGTCTTCGACGGTGCCAGCAACGCCAGGTTCGCGTCCTTTGATTTTCATGCCGGATATTTCTTCGTGGTTGTGCTCCGGCATCACCGCCACAACCGACCCGGGCATATAAGGATGGACTGCCTGCACGGACCGCTGTTCGCCGCTCGCGCAGCTCATGCTGGTGAAGGTGATGCTGCCGTCGATGGCTTCGCAGCGATGAAGGGTGGCAGCGCCCTCGGCAGGCGGGAGGAAAAGCAGGCAGGTGAGTAAAGGCAATGATGATTTCAATGGCATTCGACGTCCTCCATGACGATCTACGCTAAAGGGTAGTCGCTACATTTTTCACTGCCGGTGTGTTTTCTTTTCAGGATGAGTCGTCGCATTTGCACGGATCAGGACGGTGCTCAGGTTTGTTTCGCAAGCGCTTGTTTCGGCCGTGATTTTTTAACGTTTAAAACCGTCAGGCGGTGTATCATTGCGCCCGTCAGCCCCGCCGGGGCTTATGGAATACCTCCATGGACTTACCCAGTAGTTACTCAGTACCCCGTTTCACCAATCATGAATTGACTGATTGATCCTTCCGGCGTGCCCCGCTGCTGGGAGTGGAGTTCGCCTATGTCTGAAATCGAAGTAAAGAAAACACAGGAAAGCCTGCAGGATCGCCTGGCGCAAGTCGTCGAGCTGCTGCAGCGTCAGCGCGTCGTTGAAGACCTGACTCATCGCCAGGAAGGCGCGCATCACGACCGGGTTGAAAACCTGGTTCACCGGCAAAATCTCGTCGAGTTGCAACGCAAGCTCGATGATCTGCACTCCGCCGACGTCGCCTATATCCTTGAAGCCTTGCCGCTGGACGATCGTCTGACGCTCTGGCAACTGGTCAAGGCCGATCGCGACGGCGACATTCTTCTCGAAGTATCCGATTCCGTTCGTGAAACGCTGATCGCCGACATGGACGATCACGAGCTCCTGGCTGCCGCCAAGGACATGGACGCCGACGAACTTGCTGACCTGGCCTCCGAGCTGCCGCGAGACGTCGTCCATGAGCTGATGGAGAGTCTCGATAACCAGCAGCGCGAACGTGTCCGTTCGGCCTTGTCGTATGACGAGGAGCAGGTCGGTGCGCTGATGGACTTCGAGATGGTGACGATCCGTGAGGATGTCAGTCTCGAAGTGGTGCTGCGCTATCTACGGCGTCTCAAAGAGCTTCCCGGTCATACCGACAAGCTGTTCGTAGTTGATTACGACGGTGTGCTCAAAGGCGTGCTGCCGATCAAGCGTTTGCTGGTCAACGACCCGGAGAAGCAGGTGGCAGATGTCATGGCCAGCGATCCGGTAAGTTTCCACCCGGACGAAGACGCCTACGATGCCGCTCAGGCGTTCGAACGTTACGACTTGATCTCGGCCCCGGTGGTCGACAAGAACGGCAAGCTGATCGGCCGTCTGACCATCGATGAAATGGTCGACTTGATCCGTGAGGAGAGTGAAAGTGAAGTCCTCAACATGGCGGGTCTGCGTGAAGAGGAAGATATTTTCGCTTCGGTATGGAAATCCTTGCGCAACCGTTGGGCGTGGCTGGCGATCAATCTGATCACCGCGTTCGTCGCGTCACGTGTGATTGGCCTGTTTGAAGGTTCGATCGAGAAGCTGGTAGCGCTCGCGGCATTGATGCCCATTGTGGCCGGTATTGGCGGTAACTCGGGTAACCAGACGATCACCATGATTGTTCGCGCCATGGCGCTTGACCAGGTCAGCACCGGTAATACTTCACGTCTGATGCGTAAAGAGCTGGCAGTCGGGTTGATCAACGGTCTGGTCTGGGGCGGCGTGATCGGTGTGGTCGCTTATCTGCTTTACGGCAGTTGGTCGCTGGGTGTGGTGATGACGGCCGCGATGACGCTCAACTTGTTGCTGGCGGCGTTGATGGGGGTGTTGATCCCGATGACCCTGGCCAAGATGGGCCGCGACCCGGCCATGGGTGCCAGCGTGATGATCACGGCAATGACCGACAGTGGTGGCTTCTTCATCTTCCTGGGGTTGGCGACAATCTTCCTGCTCTGATCCGCTTAAATGAAAAGCCCGCCGATTGGCGGGCTTTTTTATGCGTGTAGCTTTATCTGTGCAGCCCTCAAATCGCAGGCAAAAAAAAGCCAGCAATCATGCTGGCTTGAGGTGTTCGGTACGGCTCAGGACGCGTCTGCGGCCATTTCAGCGTCGTGGGCGATCAAGGACACCAACGCGTTCTGCTGACGGTGGGACAGCTGACGGAAGCGTTGCAGCAGCTCGCGCTCGTGAAGCGACAGCTCCGGGCTGTCCAGGCGCATGCTCAGCTCTTCGCCCAATGCACCTTCCTGAATAAGACTCTGCTCAAGGCGCGCAATGATCTCGGAGTTCATGCTGCGATGATGATTGCGAGCCACCTCGGCAATGCGTTCACGCATTCCGTCTGGCAGACGTACGACGAACTTGTCAGCCGTACGGCTGGAATAAATTGCCTGTTTCAATGGGCGCATATATTTAACCGGTTAGTTCAGGGGAGCGGTTCTCGGGATTGGCCGCAGGATGTGTGGTAGGACAAGCATCCGCGCCAAATGGTTCAACCTGAATTGTTAAGAGGCCGGCATCATGCCTCAAAATTGCCAGATCATTGGCGTCAATTCTGTGACAAATATTGAGCCGGGTAAAGGCGTAATGCCAGCACCAATTATCAGAAATGCGGACTGGTTGGAAAACTTTTCCTTCGACCACGTCACTGACCGCTTCCTGATGCCTATCAATTGATGCCCGAAGGCGTCAGAACGTGCATGCTATGCGGCTTTCGATCCTTGTTCCTTACCTTGTACAGAATAGTGGCAATTTGCCGATTTACTAGGGGCAGACACGTGCCCGAGGGCTTTTTCAGGATGGATGGCAGGCTTATTTATCTGATGGGGCCGTCCGGTTCAGGCAAGGACAGCCTGATCGAGGCCGCGCGTGAGCCATTGCGGGCGAGGCACTGCGAGATCATGCGTCGGGTGATTACCCGATCAGCGGAGTCGGTGGGTGAGGATGCTATCGGCGTTACGTCTGAAGAGTTCGAACGACGTCAGCGCGCCGGCGAGTTTTCCCTGGCGTGGCAAGCCAATAGCCTGGCCTATGGCATTCCCAGAGAAATGGACGAATGGTTGCGTTCGGGGCGCGATGTGCTGGTGAACGGCTCGCGTGCCAATCTGCGTCAGGCGATGGAAAGCTACCCGACGCTGTTGCCGGTTCTGCTGACAGTCAAAGATGAGGTCTTGCGCGAACGCTTGCTGCGCCGTGGCCGAGAGACACTGGAACAGATCGACGCCAGACTCGCCCGCAACGCGCTCTTCAAGGACAGGCGATCAAGTGACGCGCCGGTGCACCTGATCGATAATTCCGGCGACCTGGCGGCCGCCGTTCATCAATTGCTTGAGCTGATCCGACTCAACGCAACACCGGATCAAACTTGATCCGGCGGCCGGCAACCAGTGCCAATACGAACAACACCGCAAACACACCGCAGCCAATCAACGGCAGGGTAATTCCGGTGTCCTCGAACAGCGCAAAATGCACAACGCCACTCAATAAGGCGAGGATCAGAAATCCTGCAGCTGACTTGGACATGCTGTACTCCTGAAGATATTTCAAAAAACCAGACGTTCGCCAGCGTCCGCCGGCAGTGCCTGCCCAGGTTCACTGACGGTTTTACGGGCGACGCCGCCCTGATCATTCAGCACCGCCAACTGCGGCGCCTTCTGCACCTGCAAGTAATGCGGCATGCGCTGCGCCACCGATTCCGGCGCAGCACCCTGTGGGACAAAGTGAAAACCCAGCAGAACCGCCAATGCGGCTGCGTTTGCGAGCAAGAGGGTGCTGTTCATGGGGCGCTGCTCCGATTGTTCTTCTATGGAACAGGCAAAGCAGCTGTCGTGCCAACAGTCTAACCGCTGTTAAGTCCTTTAAAAACAAGCATTTGGAAGGGTTTTTCCAAGGCGTCGGGTTGCAATCTGCAATGATGGCTTTTTGGGGGAGTGCAAAATGCACGGTAAATCTTCCCGCAGCATTGCAGGACGCCTGCCTACACTTAAAAAGCCCTACGGATGACATGACAAATCAGGGCCCGGCCGTTAACATGCACGCCGTCCGTCGCGCCGTCTCTGGCCGCGACAAACTCAGTGTCTCAGTAGCTCAATTGGATAGAGCATCCCCCTCCTAAGGGGAAGGTTGGCAGTTCGAACCTGCCCTGGGACACCATCATTCAGAGCATTACAAAAGCTCGCAAAAAAAGCCCCGCGCAGAGCGATCTGCCGGGGCTTTTTCATTTCATTCAGCGCTGCCTAGTTCGCCGCGCCACCCTCAGCCTTGCCTATCGAAGTGCTGACTTGGGTGATGTGGCGGCGGCCATTGACCGTGTAACTTTGTGCCTGTTCTTCAGACCCCGGTTTACGCAGGGTCAGTTGAGCGAACAGCCCGTCTTTTTCATCGTAGGTGCCATACCAGTTGATCAGTCTGGCGATAAAGCAGTCATCGCCAAGGATCACCGGAACGTCAGCGACCGGTTCAATCGCGTAATAACTTGCACCGTAACTGTAATAGTCCTCGTCCCCGGGGCCTGACGGAGGGATTGGGCAGATCGGTTTGGAGCTCGTTGTTTCGTTATTGCCTACCTTGGTCAGGCCTTGCATGAGCGCCTTTTGCACCGCAGGTTCAAGTTCATAGGCTGTTGGATTGTCCTGATTCGCCTGCGTGCGAGGCACGTTCAGTTGATAACGATACTGCACCGTTATCGTCGGGACCTGACGGTTGATCTGCAGGGGATTGAGCAGATAGACCTTATCAACACCGTAGGCGCTGTCTCGGTAGGCGGCGTAGATTTTTCCATGCACTTTGATCCAGTTGACCGCTTGGTTGGCGCCGCGATCATTGGTGTAGAAAAGGGTTGTCTCGGCGTTGGCTTCGGGAGCCGCTTTGGCGCCACGTCTGGTGAACCTGGTGCCCGTACCGCGCCAGGTTTCGGTATACGAGAACAACCCTGTACCGCCGGAATACGTTTCAACGATTAGGTCGCGCAGCCCATCGCCATCCAGATCAGTGAGGATATAAGTCGTCTGGCCTGTGTCGGCGGCCCCCGTGATGCTGGACGCAGTCAATGCCTTCCATTCATCCTGACTCACCCCATTCGGAATCGTCTCGGGAAAGTGCGTTTGCTCATCGTCATCGGGGATGGCGGCAAAAGACGTTCTATCGAGGCTTACCGTGAATGCGTCAAGGGTCTTCTCCAGTGCAAACTCGGGATCAACCTTGCGCGCTGCCTCAATACGCTGCTGCAGTTGCGCCATCACTTGTTTGTCTATCTCGTCGGGCGAATACGCCAGCGTATCGATCCATTGCGCTTGCAGCGATTCCAGGCGTTCGCGATAACGCTGGTTCAGGCAACTGACATCCTCAGCACATTGGTTGCGGTCCTTTAGCCAAAGGCGTTGAGTGCTTTTTAGCTCGGCCTTTTCATCTGGCATGGACCTCATGAGTTTGCTGTAGGTAGCGCCCATCTGCGTATCCAGCGCATACAACCCTTTATCCGCACAAACAGCGTTCTCAACCGCACTCACCGCTTTCGCACAATCCATTCCGGCCGCCATCGCCTGCTGGAAAAACAGCAGCGCACAGGCGGACACGATGCAACGTCCTTTGATGTACACGAGATAAACCTTGTAGTGGAAAGGTAAGAAGCCGCGCAGAGTAATCGCAGAACGACGAATCTTGAAGCGCCGGCTTCAGGGAACGCCACTTGTGGCCGATAACCCACTCGGTGACTTAAAAGTCGCGTGAATTAGCTTGATAGCATTTGGCCGGCAGCTATCATCTGCGCGCCTGAAATTGCCCTCACTTCAATTGCCTGGAAATCTTCGATGCTGTCGTATCACCAAAAGAGTTTTCTGATCGTCGATGATTTCTCGGATTTCCGCAGTTCCGTCCGTTCGATGCTGCGTGAGCTTGGGGTCAAGGACGTCGACACCGCCGACACCGGTGAGCAGGCGCTGAAGATGTGTGCGCAGAAGTCCTACGATTTCATCCTGCAGGATTTCCATCTCGGCGACGGCAAGAAGAACGGCCAGCAGGTGCTTGAAGACCTGATGCTGGAAAAGCTGATCAGCCATGAAGCGGTGTTTGTCATGGTCACTGCCGAGACCAGTCAGGCGATGGTGCTCAGTGCTCTGGAGCACGAGCCGGATGCTTACCTGACCAAGCCCTTCAACCGTTCCGGCCTGGCCCAGCGCCTGGAGCGCCTGGAGCAGCGCAAGACCTTGCTCAAACCGATTCTGCAAGCGCTCGACCGTGGCAAACCGGTTGAGGTACTTAACGCCTGCATCGCGTTGTGCAAGCAGGACATTCGTTATTCGCCGTTGTGCCTGCGTTACCGTGCCGATGCGTTGCGTGATCTCAATCAGAACGAGGCGCTGGAGCGTCTCTATGACGGCATCATTGCTGATCGACCATTGCCGTGGGCGTTTGCCGGGTTGGGCAAGTTGTTGTTCAAACGCGGGCAGATTGCGCAGGCCAAAGGCGTTTACGAAAAAGCCCTGAAGGTGTTTCCGATGATGCCGTCGCTGTATGACGGCATGGCCGATGTGCTGGTGGCTGAGGGTGATACCAAGGGCGCGCAACGGGTGCTTGAAGAGGCGATTCGCTTGTCGCCGCTGGCGGTGCGTCGGCAGGCGTTGCTCGGCAAACTGGCGATGACCAACGAGGATTTCGAAACCGCTTCGCGCGCCTATCGTCAAGCGGTGGCGCAGGGTGCGCAGTCGCGCTTCAAGGATCCGGAAAGCAACTTGGGTCTTGCCCATGCGCTGATCAGCAAGGGCAGCGATCGCGGGCTCGACACGCGCACGCGGCTGGAGATCAACACCACCCTCAGCGCCGTGGCCAAAGAGAATCCGACCGATCCGGGCCTGCAGATTCGTGCACGCCTGATGAAGGCCACCAGCCTGTTGCTCAACGATGCCGAAACCGCCGACAAGCTCACCGAGCAAGCCATGATGCGCCTCGACGGTATGGAGCAATTCATGAGTCCGGAGGCGGCGCTGTTGGTCGCCAAGCAGTTGCAGATGCTCGGTCAGGCCGAAGCGGGCACTTCGATGCTCAAGAGCTGTGCGGAAATCTACGGCGACGACCCGGCGGTGATGAAAGACATCGCCAAGCTCACCGATGATCCGACGATCCTCAGTTCCAGCAACGCCGCCGCCGACCTCAACCGTCAGGGCGTGCGCGTTTACAAGACCGGCAACCTGGTGGAGGCCCGCGAGGTCTTCCGCAAGGCGCTGAAGATGCAACCGAAGAACATCAGTATCGCGCTGAACATGGCCCAGTCGCTGCTCCACGGCACCGACACCAGTGTGCCGTCGGCGGAGCTGGAAGAATGTCGGGCTTGCCTGAAAATGGTCGGCCTGATGCCCGACACCGACGCGCGTTTTGCGCGTTATCAGAAGCTGAAAAGCAAGGCGTTTGGCGAATGAACCAAGACGAGCAGGCTCTGGATTTTTCCACGGTGATCGCCTCCACCGTCCACGACATGAAGAACTCGCTGGCCATGCTCATGCAGGCCCACAGCCAGTGGCTGGCGCGGTTGCCAGAGGCCCAGCGCCAAGGCACGGAGCAGGGCGTGATCGACTTCGAGTTCGCCCACCTCAACGGCATGCTGGTGCAACTGCTCGGGCTGTATAAGCTCGGCGTTAACCAGATGCCACTGCAACCGGCCTATCACGAGCTCGACGATTTCATCGAGGCGCAACTGGCGGCGCATCAAGAGGTGTTCGCCAGTCGCGGCATCATCGCCACCTATGAAGTCGATCCGCTGAGCCCGCTGGGCTTCTTCGACCGCGAACTGATCGCCTCGGTGTTGGGCAACTGCATCAACAACGCCATTCGTTATGCGCGTGAATCGTTGCTGATCACCGTCAGCGACGAAGCCGGGCAACTGGTGCTGAGCATCAACGACGACGGCGACGGTTACCCGGCCGAGATGCTCGAGCGTCAGGCCGATTACGTGCAGGGCATCAATCACAGCAGCGGCAGCACCGGGCTTGGCCTGTACTTCGCCAATCGCATCGCCGCGCTGCATCAGCGCAATGGCGTCGAAGGTCGCACCGAAATCAGCAACGGCGGAACGCTCGGCGGCGGGGTGTTCAGCCTTTATCTGCCGTGACACGGGTTTTTGTTTGACGCTGCTTGATATTCCGAACAGCCGGAGCCTATTTTGTACGGGTCGCCGTTCGCGGCTCGCACAATAACAAGGATTGCGTCATGACAAGCGATGGCCAGCGTTCACTCGCGCAGCGACTGACGGGCATTGATGAGATTGAATGTGTCACGCCGGATTTGAACGGCGTACCTCGGGGCAAGGTGATGACCGCCGAGGGTTTCCTCGAAGGGCGGCGTTTGCAGCTGGCGCGTGGCGTGCTGCTGCAATGCATCATGGGCGGATATCCAGCGGCGCGGTTTTACGGCAGCGATGACGGCGATCTCGCGCTGATTGCCGAACCGACCCAGATCCATCGTTTGCCATGGAGTGACGAGCCGCGTGCCCTGGCCATTTGCGACGCCGATGAACTGACCGGCGAAAGCTCCAATCTGTCGACCCGGGGGCAACTCAAAGCGGTCATCGCTCGGTATGCGGCACGCGGTCTGGCGCCGGTGGTGGCCACCGAACTGGAGTTCTTCGTGTTCGCGCCGAACAGCGATCCGGCTCAGCCGTTCCGTCCACCGGTTGGTCTCGATGGTCGCCGCGAGGAGGGGCAGTCAGCGTTCAGCGTCAGTTCCAATAACGGTCTGCGGCCGTTCTTCAATGAAGTCTATAAATGCATGGCGGCCCTCGGCCTGCCGCGCGATACCTTCATGCATGAGATGGGCGTCAGCCAGTTCGAGATCAATCTGCTGCACGGCGATCCGCTGTTGCTCGCCGACCAGACATTCCTGTTCAAGCACCTGCTCAAGGAAGTCGCCCTCAAGCATGGCCTGAGCGTGGTGTGCATGGCCAAGCCGCTGGCGCACACGCCGGGCAGTTCAATGCATATTCATCAGAGCATCGTCGACATCGGCAGCGGCAAGAATGTCTTCAGCGACGAAAGCGGTCAGCCGACGGCGATGTTCCGCCACTTCATCGCTGGGCAGCAGGCGGGCATGGCCGATTTCACCGCGTTGTTTGCACCGAATGTGAACTCCTATCAGCGCCTGTGTCACCCCTATGCGTCGCCGAATAATGCCTGCTGGTCCCATGACAATCGCGCCGCCGGTTTGCGTATTCCCGCCAGTTCGCCGGTCGCTCGTCGCGTGGAAAACCGTTTGCCGGGCGCCGATGCCAATCCGTACCTGGCGATTGCGGCCAGTCTGGCTGCGGGCTTGCATGGTATCGAGCATGAGTTGGAGCCGACAGAAGCCATTCAGGGTGAGTTCGACGTGCCGGACAATCTTTCGCTGCCGTGTACCTTGCACGCCGCGCTTGAGCGTCTGAAACGTAGCCAATTGGCGAGGGAACTGTTCGGACAGGAGTTCATCGAAGGCTACATCGCTTCGAAGACCATGGAGTTGACCAGCTTCTTTGATGAAATCACTCCCTGGGAACGGCGTGTTCTAGCAGCCCAGGCCTGACGAACTGTCGCCATCGGGCTATCGTTTGATAGCCCGGTATTTACTGCAAGGAGCCGCTCGGAACGCCGATGCGCCAAATCTGGAAATCCTTTCGAGCGCTGTATTTCGCCTCGCTGATGATGTTGATCGGCTCGGGCCTTCTATCCACTTATCTGGCCTTGCGGCTGGCCGCTGACAACGTCGACGGCCTCTGGGTCGGTGCGCTGATGGCGGCCAACTATTTCGGCCTGGTGCTGGGCGGCAAGATCGGTCACCGGTTGATCGCGCGGGTCGGGCATATCCGTGCTTATTCAGCGTGTGCCGGGATCGTCGGGGCGGCAGTGCTTGGCCACGGTCTGGTCGATTGGCTGCCGGCCTGGCTGGTGCTGCGGACCATCGTCGGTCTGGGCATGATGTGCCAGTACATGGTCATCGAGAGCTGGCTCAACGAGCAGGCGGACGCCAATCAGCGAGGTCTGGTGTTCAGCGGTTACATGATCGCTTCGTACCTTGGCCTGGTGTTGGGCCAACTGATTCTGGTCATGCACCCCGGTCTGGGTCTGGAACTGCTGATGCTGGTCGCGCTGTGCTTTGCGCTGTGTCTGGTGCCTGTGACGTTGACTCGACGGATTCACCCGGCGCCCCTGCATCCGGCGCCGATGGAGCCGCGCTTCTTTATCAAACGGGTCCCGCAGTCGCTGAGTACGGTGCTCGGTGCCGGTTTGATCATCGGTTCGTTCTATGGTCTGGCACCGTTGTATGCCTCGCAGCAGGGACTGTCGACCGAGCAGGTCGGTCTGTTCATGGGTAGCTGCATTTTTGCCGGTTTGCTGGTGCAGTGGCCGTTGGGCTGGTTGTCCGATCGTTACGACCGGGCGCTGCTGATTCGTTGCTTTGCCGGGTTCCTGGCGGTGGCGGCGTTGCCGTTGGCGGTGTTGCCGCAAGTGCCGCTTGAGGTGCTGTTCGGGGTTGGCTTTCTCTGTTCGCTGGTGCAGTTCTGTCTGTATCCGCTGGCGGTGGCGTTTTCCAATGACCACGTGGAAGGTGATCGCCGGGTGTCGCTGACGGCGATGCTGCTGGTGACTTATGGTGTCGGTGCGAGCATCGGGCCGTTGCTTGCGGGCGTGTTGATGAAGCTGTTTGGCAGCCAGAGCCTGTATGCGTTCTTCAGCTTCTTCGCGCTGGTACTGGTGTGGCGGATCCGACCGAAAGCGGTGACCAATCTGCATCAAGTCGACGACGCGCCGCTGCATCACGTGGCTATGCCGGACAGCATGTCCAGTTCGCCGCTGGTGGCAGCCCTCGACCCTCGCGTAGATGAGCAAGTGGTGCAGGAGCAGATGGTGCAGGACCCGGTGCAGACGCCGGCAAACCCCGAGCCTGAACCTGCTACGCCGTCAGAGCCTGCGGCAGAAGGCGAACCGGATACCGATAATCCTGCGCCCGATCTCAGTGGCGGCAGACCCTGAACTGAACAAAAACACCGCGCATAAAAAAGGGCAGTCCCACCAGGTACTGCCCTTTTTGTTGGTCGCTGCGAATCACATATCGTCTTTATCGAAACGGCGTGCTTCACGTTGCAGCTGATAAACGAAACGCTCAACGTTGCGTGCAGCCTGACCACTGATGTTGTGGAAACGCAGGCCGGCAAAGGTGATGTTGAGTTTTTCTTCGAAGTGCAGATAACGCAGTTCGACGGAGGTCGGCTGGTTGCCGAACAGCGGCGGGGCGATCAAGCGGTCATAGACCTGGCCCAGTTGCAGGCGGTCAGTGATATCGCCTTCGAAGCGCAGCTTGCAGCCAGTCGCGGAGATATCCAGCAGTTTGCCGTTGATCGGCGCCTTGAGCTTTTCGCCGCCCAGTTCAACGCTGACCAGATCAGTCAGTTTCAGCGCGGCGCGGAAAGCATTGCGGCGCTGGTGGTAAACCACTTCGGTCGGCAGTTCGCCGGTGTAGAAACGATCACCTTCGGACTCTTCGATGTTCAGTGTGCCGGTGCATTCCCAGGCAATGCGCACACCGTCGTGAAAACCTTCGACCTTGAACGGCTCGCCGGCCAGCAGAAAGCGTTCGCCATCACGCGGGATCATCTCGTCCAGCGCGATCGAAGCGCTGTCACGGTCGACTTTGATCAGGTAGCTCTGGAAGCGCTGGCTGCGCTCATGGAAGGTAATGATCAGCGGATCGTGGCTCTCTTGCAGCTGGCGCAGGTTGCTGGAGATTTCCAGTGGCGTGGTGAGCACCTTAGGGGGCTGCGGAGCATCATCCGCGCTGAGGGCGTTGGACACGGTTTATCAATCTCCAGACAAAATATGACGACTAGCCAGCATTTTGCCAGCATGTTCCGCGGGTTGATAGAGCTGGCGCATCAACGGCTCATGCCTGGCTGAGCGGACGCGGCGTGGCGGGTTTGGCAAATGTACCGCTGGCGTTATAAAGCGCAGGCGCTTCACCACCGGTGAGGATCTTCAGCTGATTAGCCGTGGCGGCCTGCTGGATCTGGATCGACTGACCATTCTTGAGGTTGGCGGCCTGGCATTGCGCGATCAGATCGGTCAATGCGTCGCCTTGCGTCAACAACTGCTCGCCAATGCTCGACTGGCCAGCCAATTGCTCAAGACCTGTACGATCAGTCGGCAGATTGAGGCTGGCGAGGATTTCGCTGCGTTTGCGGCCATGCTGTTCAAGCAGAATGATCAACGCCTGTTTGTGCGCCAGAATTTCTTCCAGCAGGGGCATGTCGCGACCGTGCAACGCGAGGGATTCGGTTTGCAACAACTCCAGCAATTGTTGAGCTGGAGCAAAGTCGTCGTTGATCAATTGCAATAAATTAGTGTCGTGCATGGCTGGCCTTGGGTTTTAAGCGTCCAAAAGCCTGGCGCAGGCAAAGGCCTAGCGCTGGGCTTCGAAGTTGAGCAGTTTGCTGGCTACACGGTTGCTGTCGACTTTATAGCTGCCATCGGCAATCGCGGCTTTCAACTCGGCCACACGGGCTTTGTCGACAGCAGGTTGATCGCGCAGCTTGTCAGTGACCTTCTGCAACTGTTGAGCCTCATTGCTGAGGTGTACCGATTCCCCGCTTTTTGCGGTACTGGCCTGTTCGGCCGGGGTATTCAGCGGCGCGGAGGTGCCGGTTTCGGCTGTTTCCTTGGCGTTGCTGGTACGTGTACTGCCCGTAAGTGACGAGGAGCTGTTCAAACGGCTGAAATCGATGACCATGATAAAAACCTCTGGGAATTTGGACGCTTGCCATGTTTTCGGCCATCCCCTGGAAAACTTTAGGCACATTTACAATGAGCCTTGCATGCGCCGGCGCGTGTCCTGCTGCGGCACAGTTTAGGGAACAGCCGGGGCCAGCGCCAGTTTTCTACATCGCCACTTCCACTTGGCCCGGCGCGGTGACTTGCGCCTTGATGACCCGTTGCGAGTTGAGGTTTTTTACGCGGATCTGTTCTTTCAAACCGCCATTGGCCAGCGCTTCGCCGGGCATGCGCACGGCGAGCGTGCCGCTGCGGGCGGTGATGACCACTTGATCGCCCTTGCGAATGACTTCCGCCTGTTCCAGATGAACCAGGGTAATGACCTGATCGGCTACCGTTGGTCGGGTTAATTTCTGCCCGATCGCTTCGTCTACCGAGGTCAGAAAGCCTTGGTTGATCGTGCTCACGTCGCGCTCACGCAGAGTCACGTCCTGTGGTTCGATAATCCCCGCACGTTTGAGCGGGCGCGTGGTCGTCACAATCTCGCGAAACAGGCGGACTTGAGCGGGCACGAACACCGTCCAGGGCGAGGCGCCTTCGCAGCGAACCTTCACGGTAACCCGGCCCAGCGGACGTGCCGGACTCTCCAGCGTGGCTGTCAATTCCTTGTCGCACATAGGCATGCGCATACGGGGGTCGAGCTGGTTTACTTCGATTTCGTAGCGGCCTTCCGTTTGACTGGTAGCCAGATAGTCTTCTACGGTGAACTCAAGAAAGCCCTGAGTGACGCCGATAAGCATGTCAGGCAAGGTAACCGCATCAGCAATGGCAGGGCTGCCAGCAAAAAAGCAGCAAATAGCGCCCGCAGCACAAAGCCCTCTGCGAAGGGGTGATGTCAGGCGTCGAAAAAATGTCGTTTGAGCGTTCATACGAGTTAAAAAGCAAGCGCCGTGCCGTTTAGCAATGAATGTGCGTCGCAACAACACTTGGCGTTGGTGTAGGAGTCTGGGCATGGCTGGTGTAATGGATTCGGTGAACCAGCGCACGCAACTGGTGGGGCAGAATCGCCTGGAGCTGTTGTTGTTCCGTCTTGACGGTCAGCAGCTCTACGGAATCAACGTGTTCAAGGTACGGGAAGTGTTGCAGTGCCCGTCGCTGACGTTGATGCCCAAGTCCAGTCCTGTCGTGTGCGGGGTGGCAAATATCCGGGGGGCGACCATTCCGATCCTTGATCTGGCAATGGCCACCGGTTCCGGAGCGTTGAAAGACAAGAACAACCCGTTCGTGATCATCACGGAGTACAACACCAAGACCCAGGGTTTCCTGGTCCGCTCGGTGGAGCGCATCGTCAACATGAACTGGGAAGAGATTCATCCACCGCCCAAGGGCACGGGTCGCGATCATTACCTGACCGCTGTGACTCGGGTGGACAATCAGTTAGTCGAAATCATCGACGTCGAGAAAGTGCTGGCGGAAGTTGCGCCGACACCGGAAGCGATTTCGGTGGGCGTGGTCGATGTCGAGACCCAGACCAAGGCATTGTCGTTGCGTGTCTTGACGGTCGATGACTCGTCGGTGGCGCGCAAGCAGGTCACGCGTTGCCTGCAGACGATCGGTGTCGAAGTGGTGGCGCTGAACGATGGCAAGCAGGCGCTGGATTACCTGCGCAAGCTGGTCGACGAGGGCAAGAAGCCGGAAGAAGAGTTCCTGATGATGATTTCCGACATCGAGATGCCGGAGATGGACGGGTACACCCTGACGGCGGAAATCCGCGGCGACGCACGCATGCAAAAGCTTCACATCATCCTGCATACTTCGTTGTCCGGGGTATTCAATCAGGCGATGGTCAAGAAAGTCGGTGCCGATGACTTCCTGGCCAAGTTCCGCCCTGATGACCTGGCATCCCGGGTAGTCGACCGGATCAAAGCAGCAGATATCAGCTAGGAGCGTTTTGCTCCTGGCGGTCAACACGATTTAAGAGGCGGCATCATTGTCTACGGGTAATTTGGATTTCGAACAGTTCCGGGTCTTCCTGGAAAAAGCCTGTGGCATTTTGCTCGGTGAAAACAAGCAGTACCTGGTCTCGAGCCGTCTCAACAAACTGATGGAGCAGCAAGGCATCAAATCCCTGGGTGAGCTGGTTCAGCGCATCCAGACCCAGCCGCGCAGCGGTTTGCGCGAGCAGGTGGTCGATGCCATGACGACCAACGAAACCTTGTGGTTTCGCGATACCTATCCGTTTGAAGTCTTGAAGAACAAGGTGCTGCCTGAAGCGATCAAGGCCAGCCCCAACCAGCGTCTGCGGATCTGGTCGGCAGCGTGCTCGTCGGGCCAGGAACCGTACTCGCTGTCGATGTCGATCGACGAGTTCGAGCGCAGCAACCTTGGCCAACTGAAGATGGGTGTGCAGATCGTTGCCACTGATTTGTCCGGCCTGATGCTGACCAACTGCAAGACGGGCGAGTACGACAGCCTGGCAATCGGTCGCGGTTTGTCGCCGGAACGTCTGCAGCGTTACTTCGACCCGAAAGGGCCGGGGCGCTGGGTGATCAAGGCGCCGATCAAGAATCGCGTGGAGTTCCGCTCGTTCAACCTGCTCGACAGCTATGCGGCGCTGGGCAAGTTCGACATCGTGTTCTGCCGCAACGTGTTGATCTACTTCTCTGCCGAAGTGAAGAAAGACATCCTGTTGCGCATCCACAGCACGTTGAAGCCGGGCGGTTATCTGTTCCTTGGCGCTTCCGAGGCGTTGAACGGTTTGCCGGATCATTACCAGATGGTTCAGTGCAGCCCGGGGATCATTTACCAGGCGAAATGATTGCATCGGCAATACAAAAAAACGGCAGGCCCGCAAAGGCCTGCCGTTTTTTGTGCCCGAAGAAATTCTCCTTAACACCACAAAACCCCTGTAGGAGTGAGCCTGCTCGCGATAGCGGTAGCACATTCAGCATC
>NZ_JBSVXS010000069.1:0-29576 GCF_054070155.1 Pseudomonas sp. SDT291_1_S447 | reverse complement strand
TACAGGGCGCACGCAAATCCTATGTAGGAGCTGCCGAAGGCTGCGATCTTTTGATCTTTTATAGACCGCCCCCGGCGCTGGCGCCATAAACCCACCGTGCTAGAATGCCGCCCGCATTTGCTGGCCATTTGTACGGCTTGTCATATAAAGCTGCCAGGCACACGAAGGGCCTTGCGCAAGTTTTGCCAAGGACCTGAACCGAAAACGGAACGCTGCGCACCAGGATTTATGAGACTCAAGCCTTTTCCCACATTCTTTGCTCTGTTTTGCCTGCCCGGCCTCGCCGCCGCGGGGGAGAAAACCGTGTACGGCCTCAACGAATACGCTTCGCTTGACGGCATCAATCTCGAAGTCGCGGCCAAACTCGACACCGGGGCGAAAACCGCCTCGCTGAGCGCCCGCGACATCAAACGCTTTAAACGCAACGGTGAGTCCTGGGTACGTTTCTACCTGGCCATCGACGCAGCGCATTCGCACCCGATCGAACGGCCGCTGGCGCGGGTCAGCAAGATCAAGCGCCGCGCCGGCGACTACGACCCGGAAGAAGGCAAGAAGTACACCGCCCGTCCGGTGATCGAGCTGGATATCTGCATGGGATCGGCAATGCGCAGCATCGAAGTGAACCTGACCGACCGAAGTGCGTTCCAATACCCGCTTTTGATTGGCTCCGAGGCGCTGAAACGCTTCGACGCGCTGGTCGACCCCAGTCTTAAATACGCTGCCGGCAAACCCGCCTGCACCATCGCCGCTCATACCGCCGAGTAATTTCCATGCGTTCTCTAACCTTCCACCTGAAAATCCTGATCACCATTCTGGTGCTCCTGGGCGTTTCGGTTACGGCCTATCAGATTTTCGTGCTCGGCATCCCGGTGACCGAAGACGCCACCGACGACTTGTGGAACATCGACGCCAAAGTCGAGTTCGTCGCCAGCACCAAGGATCCGGTGAAGATCCAGATGTTCGTGCCACCGTTGAGCCGCGATTACGTCAGCCTCAACGAGAGTTTTATCTCCAATAACTACGGCGTCGCTGTGAACCGCGTCGACGGCAACCGCAAGGTCACCTGGTCGGCGCGCCGGGCCAAGGGCAACCAGACCCTTTATTACCGCTTGGTGCTGACCAAGCGTTACACCGCCGAAAAATCCAAGATCAAAGGCCCGACCTTCCGCGACAGCATCGCCATTGAAGGCCCGGAGAAAATCGCCGCTGAAGCCCTGCTCGCGCCGATCCGTCAGCACTCGGCTGACGTCGAAACCTTTATTGGCGAGGCGATCAAACGCGTCAACAACGTCAACGATGACAACGTGAAACTGCTGCTGGCCGGCGATCCGTCGACACCGCACAAAGCCAAAATCGTCGAGCTGCTGCTGTCCATCGCCCACGTCCCGGTGGAAAAGGTCCACACCATCCGTCTCGTCGCCGATCAGCCACAAATGCCTGAACTGTGGCTGCGCAGCTTCAACGGCAACGACTGGCTGTACTTCAACCCGGAAACCGGCGAGCAAGGCCTGCCGACCGACCGCCTGCTGTGGTGGACCGGCGATGAAAACCTGATCACCGTCGACGGCGGCAAAAAAGCCAACGTGACCTTCAGCCTGAACAACAGCGAGATGAACGCGATTCGTCTGGCCAAGCTGACCGACGAAAACACCGACGCCAACTTCCTCGAATACTCGCTGTACGGCTTGCCGCTGCAGACCCAGCAGACCTTCATGATCATGGTGATGATCCCGATCGGCGTGCTGGTGATCCTGATTCTGCGCAACCTGATCGGCCTGCAGACACTCGGCACGTTCACCCCGGTGCTGATCGCCCTCGCCTTCCGCGAAACACAGCTGGGCTTCGGCATTCTGCTGTTTACCGTGATCACCGCGCTGGGCCTGTCATTACGTTCGTATCTGGAACACCTGAAGCTGCAAATGCTGCCGCGACTCTCGGTGGTATTGACCTTTGTCGTGGTGTTGATCGCGGCGATCAGCCTGTTCAGTCATAAGCTCGGCCTGGAGCGCGGCTTGTCGGTGGCGCTGTTCCCGATGGTGATTCTGACCATGACCATCGAACGTCTGTCGATCACTTGGGAAGAGCGCGGCGCCAGCCATGCGATGAAAGTCGCGATTGGTACGCTGTTCGCCGCTTCTCTGGCGCACCTGATCATGACCGTGCCTGAGCTGGTTTACTTCGTGTTCACCTTCCCGGCGATCCTGCTGATTCTGGTCGGCTTCATGCTGGCGATGGGTCGTTATCGCGGCTACCGCCTGACTGAGCTGGTGCGTTTCAAGGCTTTCCTGAAGAAGGCTGACGCCTGATGTTCGGTTTCTGGAAGACCTGGAAGGCCCTCGAGGCGCGGGGCATCATGGGCATCAATCGGCGTAACGCCGACTACGTGCTCAAGTACAACAAGCGCAGCCTGTACCCGATCGTCGATGACAAGATCATCACCAAGGAGCGCGCCATCAAGGCCGGCATTCACGTGCCGGAGCTGTATGGCGTGATCTCCACCGAAAAGGAAATCGACAAGCTCGGCGAGATCATCGGCGGGCGCAGCGACTTCGTGATCAAACCGGCCCAGGGCGCTGGCGGTGACGGCATCATTGTCATCGCCGACCGTTTCGAGGGTCGCTATCGCACGGTGTCGGGCAAGATCCTTGCCCACGAAGAGCTGGAGCATCACATCTCGAGCATCCTCACTGGTCTGTATTCGCTGGGCGGCCATCGTGATCGCGCGCTGATCGAATACCGGGTGACCCCGGACCAGATCTTCAAGAGCATCAGCTACGAAGGCGTACCGGATATCCGCATCATTGTGCTGATGGGTTATCCGGTGATGGCGATGCTACGCCTGCCGACCCGGCAGTCCGGCGGCAAGGCCAACCTGCACCAAGGCGCGATTGGCGTCGGTGTCGATCTGGCGACCGGTTTGACGTTGCGCGGCACCTGGCTGAACAACATCATCACCAAACACCCCGACACCACCAACGCAGTGGACGGCGTGCAACTGCCCTACTGGGACGGTTTCATGAAACTTGCCGCTGGCTGCTATGAGCTGTGCGGGTTGGGCTATATCGGTGTTGATATGGTGCTGGATCAGGAGAAAGGTCCGCTGATTCTGGAGTTGAATGCTCGGCCGGGGCTGAATATTCAGATCGCCAATGATTGTGGGCTGACGTTGCGCACGCACGCGGTGGAAGCGCGACTGGAAGAGCTGAAGGCGCGTGGGGTGACGGAGACGGTTGAAGAGCGCGTGGCGTTTACTCAGGAGATGTTTGGACATATTCCTGCGGTCGAAGGCTAAGAGCTGAAAAGCTAAAAGCCCCTCATCGGAACGCCGCCCGCCTATCCCTCTCCCAGAGGGAGAGGGGACTGACCGAAGTGGATGTGGGAAGTACGCCGACCTGAACGTCTTGAGTCGAACTCAGGCCTTGAAAGCATGAAGATCGGCGCCCTTTCCCCCTCACCAGCTTGAGATATCCAGCCGAACTCGAATCTTGAAAAGCATGAAGATCTGCGCCCTTTCCCCCTCACCAGCTTGAGATATCCAGCCGAACTCGAATCTTGAAAAGCATGAAGATCTGCTCTCTTTCCCCCTCACCAGCTTGAGATATCGAGCCGAACTCGGATCTTGAAAAACATGAAGATCGGCTCCCTTTCCCCCTCGCCCCCTTGGGGGAGAGGGCTGGGGTGAGGGGGTAGGCTTTTGATTTTGATCTGACAGCCGAGAGAGGACTACAATCCCCACCCCGCCTCAACGGCCGATCTGCCCCGCCCATGTTGACCTGCTCCGTACACCCGCTGCCCTACCGCGCCAATCCCGCCGACTACTTCGCGGCCATCCGCAACGCGCCCGGCGCCGTACTGCTCGACAGCGGCCGGCCAAGTGCCGACCGTGGTCGTTATGACCTGCTCAGCGCCTGGCCGCTGGTACAACTGGCGGTGTTGCCCGACGAAAGCGGCAATCATTTCCTGCAACGTCTGCGTGAAAATCTGAATCGCCTCGGTGAGGCTGATTTGCCAGCAAGTTTCGAGCTTCCATTCGCTGGCGGTTTGATCGGTTACCTGAGCTACGATTTCGGTCGGCACCTGGAAAACCTGCCGAGTCAGGCGCGCGATGATCTGCAATTGCCGGACGCGCGTTTTGGCCTGTACGCCTGGGCACTGATCAGCGATCACCAGATGGCCACCAGCCAATTGGTCTTCCACCCGTCCGTGATCGACGGCGAGAAACAACGCCTGATTGCGTTATTCACTCAGCCACATGCTGATGCGCTGACCCCGTTCAAATTGAACGCTCCGATGACCGCCGACCTCTCGGCCGACGATTACCGCCAAGCCTTCGAACGCATTCAGCATTACATCCAGGCCGGCGACTGCTATCAGGTCAACTTCGCCCAGCGCTTCCGCGCTTCGTGTCAGGGCGATCCGTGGCTGGCGTACTGCAAATTGCGTGAAGCCTGCCCGACGCCGTTCTCCGGTTTCCAGAGCCTGCCCGACGGCGGCGCCGTGTTAAGCCTGTCGCCGGAGCGCTTCGTCAAAGTCAGCGAACGCCAGGTGGAAACCCGCCCGATCAAAGGCACCCGCCCGCGTGGCCTGACCCCAGCCGAAGACACCGCCAACGCCGCCGAACTGCTGGCCAGCCCCAAGGATCGCGCAGAAAACCTGATGATCGTCGACCTGCTGCGCAACGACCTCGGCCGCACTTGCCGCATCGGTTCGGTACGGGTGCCGGAGCTGTTCAGCCTGGAAAGCTATCCGAACGTGCATCACCTGGTCAGCAGCGTCACCGGTGAACTGGCCAAGGATCGAGATGCATTGGATCTGATTGCCGGTAGTTTCCCCGGCGGCTCGATCACCGGCGCGCCGAAGATTCGCGCGATGCAGATCATTGATGAGTTGGAACCGACCCGGCGCGGCCTGTATTGCGGGTCATTACTGTATCTGGACGTGCGTGGCGAGATGGACAGTTCCATCGCGATTCGCAGTCTGTTGGTCAAGGATGGGCAGGTGTGTTGCTGGGGCGGTGGCGGGATTGTTGCCGATTCGGACTGGCAGGCGGAGTATCAGGAGTCGATCACCAAAGTCAGAATCCTCCTCGAAACCCTGCAGAACCTTTAAAAGCTATCGCGAGCAGGCTCACTCCTACATTTGGAATGCGATCCCCTGTAGGAGTGAGCCTGCTCGCGATGGCGTCTTTTCAGACGACTACAAACTCAACTCTCTGTTCGAAGCCTTCAGGAATTCCTGCTTCAACTCGGCAAACGTATGCACCGCCGGAAACTGCGGAAACTCGCGAATCACATTCTCCGGCGCATGGAACAGAATCCCCGCATCCGCCTCGCCCAGCATCGTCGTGTCGTTATACGAATCCCCCGCCGCAATCACCCGGTAATACAGGCTTTTGAATGCCAGCACCGACTGGCGCTTGGGATCTTTCTGACGTAACTGATAGCTGGTCACCCGACCGGTTTCGTCAGTGATCAGACGATGACAAAGCAAGGTCGGGAAGCCCAACTGGCGCATCAGCGGCTGGGAGAATTCATAGAACGTATCCGACAGAATCACCACCTGAAAGCGTTCGCGCAACCAGTTGACGAACTCCACCGCGCCGTCCAGCGGCTTGAGCGTGGCGATCACTTCCTGAATGTCCGACAGCTTCAAGCCGTGCTCATCGAGGATGCGCAGACGCTGCTTCATCAGCACGTCGTAATCGGGAATGTCCCGAGTGGTGGCCTTGAGGGATTCGATTCCGGTTTTTTCGGCGAAGGCGATCCAGATTTCCGGCACCAGCACCCCTTCAAGATCCAGGCAAGCAATTTCCACAAGACACTCCCGTTTGTATTGATTATTTGAGTCGAGCGATGCCGAACTCTAGCGACTCAAAAGCAGGCGCGCAACGCACAGCGCGCCCCGAGCCTCGCAGCTTTTTGTTACCATCGGCCCCATATAGAGCGCCCAGCGCCACCGACCTGTAGGAAGCCGCCCTGATGAGTGCAACGTTCGACGTCGTGGAACTCGCCACGACCTATCCCAACAAATCCGCGCAAGACATTCTCAAACTCGCGTTTGCCGAGTTCGGCGATGACTTGTGGATATCTTTCAGCGGCGCCGAGGATGTGGTGCTGGTGGACATGGCCTGGAAGCTCAACAAGAACGTCAAGGTGTTCAGCCTCGACACCGGCCGCCTGCACCCGGAGACCTACCGCTTCATCGATCAGGTGCGCGAGCACTACAAGATCGACATCGAGCTGGTGTCGCCGGACTACACGAAACTCGAACCGTTCGTGAAGGAAAAAGGCCTGTTCAGTTTCTACAAGGACGGCCACGGCGAATGCTGTGGCATCCGCAAGATCGAACCGCTGCGCCGCAAGCTGTCCAGCGTCAAAGCCTGGGCCACCGGCCAGCGCCGTGACCAGAGCCCGGGCACGCGTAGCGCTGTGGCGGTGATGGAAATCGACACCGCGTTCTCCACGCCGGAGCGTACGCTGTACAAGTTCAACCCGTTGGCGCAGATGACCAGCGAAGAGATCTGGGGTTACATCCGCATGCTTGAGCTGCCGTACAACAGCCTTCATGAACGCGGCTTTATCAGCATCGGCTGCGAGCCGTGCACTCGCCCTGTCCTGCCGAATCAGCACGAGCGCGAAGGTCGCTGGTGGTGGGAAGAGGCGACGCAGAAAGAGTGCGGGTTGCATGCCGGGAATATCATTAGCAAGGCATAAACCATCTGAATTGTTACGCAATTTCCTGTGGGAGCGAGCTTGCTCGCGAAAGCGTCGTGTCAGTCACTGGATTGCGTCACTGGTATACCGCATTCGCGAGCAAGCTCGCTCCCACAAGGTTCTGTAGCGACTCTAGAAATGTGTACACACGAATGTCACCATCGGTGCCATTTATGTGTGCACTTTTTACTTTCAGCGCCCTGAAAAGTTACATCGCCGCCAAAAACCTCTCGCCTCCGCCCGCCATCAAAATCCCACACCAAAAATAAATACCTGTTCAAACGGTCAATCTTTAACCAATTATTTTCAAAGACTTAGCACTCATCGATAACTTTTCGAAATGAACACGGCTGCGCATAGATCGCCAACTGGCACAAATCTGGCTTTAGTGCATACATGTTTTGTATACAAAACTGCAAAACATAAACACTTTCGATCCGCAAGCCTGAAGCGCCCTATCCCGTACAGGCTGCAGATGCCCCGTAACCAGTGATGTTTGCTGGCCGCGACGAAGATTTGTCGAGCCTGAGGCTCATGCACAGTCATCGCGGCCCTGAACATCAGGAGCCTGCCGGAATGCGTACAAGTCTCTCCAATAACATCGCGCTGAATCTGCCCGCCTCTGCCCTCGACCAGCCGTTACCCGATGACGGGCTTACCGAGCCGTTACAACTGAGCCCCCGCCTGCACAACAGCGACCTGGCGCCAACCAAGGCCGAAGGTCGGCGCTGGGGCAAATACAGCATCTTCGCCCTGTGGACCAACGATGTGCACAACATTGCTAACTACTCGTTCGCCATCGGCCTTTACGCCCTTGGCCTGGGTGGCTGGCAGATTCTGCTGTCGCTGGGGATCGGCGCGGCGCTGGTGTACTTCTTCATGAACCTGTCCGGTTACATGGGGCAGAAAACCGGAGTGCCTTTTCCGGTGATCAGCCGGATCAGTTTCGGCATCCATGGCGCGCAAATTCCTGCCCTGATCCGGGCGGTTATCGCCATTGCCTGGTTCGGCATTCAGACGTATCTGGCGTCGGTGGTGTTCCGCGTATTGCTCACCGCAGTGCATCCCGGCTTCGCCGAATATGACCACGATTCGATTCTCGGGCTATCGACCTTGGGCTGGGTGTGCTTCGTGGCAATCTGGTTCGTGCAGCTGGCGATTCTCGCCTACGGCATGGAGATGGTCCGCCGTTACGAAGCCTTTGCCGGGCCGGTGATTTTGCTGACGGTCGCCGCTCTGGCCGCGTGGATGTACTTCCAGGCCAACGCGACCATCGCCTGGTCGACTCGCGAACCACTGACCGGAGGCGAGATGTGGCGCAACATCTTTGCCGGCGGCGCGTTGTGGCTGGCGATCTACGGCACGCTGATTCTGAATTTCTGCGACTTCGCCCGCTCCTCGCCGTGCCGCAAGACCATCAAGGTAGGAAACTTCTGGGGTTTGCCGGTGAATATTCTGGTGTTCGCCGCGATTACCGTGCTGCTGTGCGGTGCGCAATTTCAGATCAATGGCCGGATCATCGAAAGCCCGACCGAGATCATCGCCTCGATTCCCAACACGTTCTTCCTGGTGCTCGGCTGCCTGGCATTCCTGATTGTCACCGTCGCGGTGAACATCATGGCCAACTTCGTCGCCCCGGCCTTCGTGCTGAGCAACCTGGCGCCGAAGTACCTGACGTTCCGCCGCGCCGGGCTGATCAGCGCAACCATCGCCGTGCTGATCCTGCCGTGGAATCTCTACAACAGCCCGCTGGTGATCGTGTACTTCCTGTCCGGCCTCGGCGCCCTGCTCGGCCCGTTGTACGGCGTGATCATGGTCGACTACTGGCTGATCCGCAAAGGTCGGATCAACGTACCGCAGCTCTACAGCGAAGATCCCAACGGCGCTTATTACTACAGCCACGGGGTCAATTTCCGTGCGGTGGCGGCGTTTATTCCTGCGGCGCTGATCGCCATCGTCCTGGCACTGGTTCCCGGTTTCCACAGCGTCTCGCCGTTCTCCTGGCTGATCGGTGCCGGCATCGCCGGAATGCTCTACCTGATCATCGCCAAGCGCCAGCCGCACTACGCCGACATCAGCGGCGAATCGATCGCTGTCGACAACGTCTGCCATTAACTTCCTCGCGGCCCGGACTGCGGGCCGCCGAACTGCCCGCTATAAGGATTTCTCCATGCGTATTCTCGTGGTCAACGTCAACACCACCGAATCCATCACCGAGGCTATCGCCCGTTCGGCGCAGGCTGTTGCGTCACCCGGTACCGAAATCGTCGGTTTGACACCGTACTTCGGTGCCGACTCGATTGAAGGCAACTTCGAAAGCTATCTGGCGGCCATTGCGGTGATGGATCGGGTGATGTCCTACGATCAGCCGTTCGATGCGGTGATTCAGGCCGGTTATGGCGAACATGGCCGTGAAGGTTTGCAGGAATTGCTCAATGTGCCCGTAGTGGACATCACCGATGCGGCAGCGAGTACGGCGATGTTTCTTGGCCATGCCTACTCAGTGGTAACCACGCTGGATCGCACCGTACCGCTGATCGAGGATCGGCTGAAACTGTCAGGTTTGTGGGATCGTTGTGCCTCGGTACGGGCCAGTGGGTTGGCCGTTCTGGAGCTGGAGCACGAACCGCAGCGCGCGCTGGAAGCCATCGTGCATCAGGCTGAACTGGCGGTGACGCAGGACAAAGCCGAGGTGATCTGCCTGGGTTGCGGTGGCATGGCCGGGCTGGATGAACAGATTCGTCGACGCACCGGCGTGCCGGTGGTGGATGGGGTGACGGCGGCGGTGACGATTGCGGAATCGCTGGTTCGACTGAAGTTATCAACCTCGAAAGTGCGGACTTACGCGACGCCACGGCCGAAGAACATTATTGGCTGGCCGGGGCGGTTTGCCCGCTGAGGTCATCCTCGGAAACCGAGTCGACCCATTCGCGAGCAAGCTCGCTCCCACATTTGGAATGCATTTCCCTGTGGGAGCGAGCTTGCTCGCGAAGCCCGCGCCTCGGTCCAAAGCCCTGCTCAAATCGCACTGAACCGCCGCGCCAACCCCCGCTCCGCAAACTGCTCAATCAAAAAATCCACAAACGCCCGAGTCTTGCCCGGCAACAATTTATGCTCGGCGTAGTAAATCGAAATATTGCCATCATCAACGAACCAGTCCGGCAGCACTCGCTGCAACGTCCCCGCCTCCAGATAGCCCACCGCAAACGGCATGCTCACTAGCGCGATTCCCAAGCCTTGTGCCGCCGTCCTGCAAGCGGCCTCGGAATCACTCATGGTCATTCGCGCCTTGAGCATCAACGGCCGACAATTCTGCGGATTACGTCCGGTCAATTGCCAGGAACGCACGCGTCCGGTTTGCGGCGAGCGGATCAGAATGCCGTCGTGATGGCTGAGGTCGTCCGGTTCGATGATCTCGGGATTGGCCTGTAAATAGTCGGTGGACGCGACCAATATCCGATGCGCCGGGCTCAACTTGCGCGCGATCACGCCTTGCGGAAGTTCGAAACCGCCACCGATGGCCGCATCAAAGCCCTGGGCGATCAGATCGACCTGTCGATTATCGAAATGCCAGTCCGGATTAATCGCCGGATATCGTCGCAGGAACTCACCGAGCATCGGCACGATATGCAGACAGCCAAATGCTGCGCCCATACTGACTTTCAGCGTTCCCGCCGGACGCCCTTCGACGCTAGAGAGATTTGCCACGGCATTTTGAATCGTCGTAAGACTTCCGCTGACTTGATCCAGAAACAGTTGCCCGGCCTCGGTCAGTGTCAGGCTGCGTGTACTGCGCTGGAACAGCCGCACACCGAGCCGCACCTCGAGTTTGGCCACACTCTTGCCGACTGCCGCCGGGGTCAGACTCAAGCGTCGCGCGGCCTCGGCAAAGCTGCCGACTTCGGCGCTGCGCACGAAGCATTCAATGCTGCTGAAGGTTTCCATGATCGTCACTATAAACTTCTGGTTTACACAGACTATAGCAATCATGGTCTACACAGTTGTCGATACCACGCCGATACTCGCCACCAACACCAAGGCATTCCCGCCTTGATCACTCTGGAGATCGAACATGACCACTCAACACCTCAGCGGTAAAGTCGCTCTGATTCAAGGCGGTTCCCGCGGTATCGGCGCTGCCATCGTCAAACGTCTGGCCGCTGAAGGCGCTGCAGTCGCCTTCACTTATGTCAGCTCCGCCGCGAAAGCCGACGAGTTGCAGAACAGCATCACCGCCAACGGCGGCAAAGCCTTGGCGATCAAGGCTGACAGCGCCGATGCCGCTGCCATCCGCCACGCGGTCGGCGCCACGGTTGAAGCCTTTGGCCGCCTCGACATTCTGGTCAACAACGCTGGCGTGCTGGCCGTTGCTCCACTGGAAGACTTCAAACTTGAAGACTTCGACCAAACCGTAGCGATCAACATTCGCAGCGTATTCATCGCCTCGCAGGAAGCCGCCAAACACATGGGCGACGGCGCGCGCATCATCAACATCGGCAGCACCAACGCCGACCGCATGCCCTTCGCCGGCGGCGGTGTGTACGCGATGAGCAAATCGGCGCTGGTCGGTTTGACCAAAGGTCTGGCCCGCGACCTCGGCCCACGCGGTATCACCGTCAACAACGTGCAACCTGGCCCGGTCGACACCGACATGAACCCGGCGCACGGTGATTTCGCCGAAAGCCTGATTCCGCTGATGGCCGTCGGTCGTTACGGTAAAGCCGAAGAAATCGCCAGTTTCGTCGCCTACCTGGCAGGCCCGGAAGCCGGTTACATCACCGGTGCCAGCCTGACCATCGACGGTGGTTTCGGCGCCTGATTTATCTGAGCCGACTGAACGAAAAACGCCGCCCCTCTTGTTACCGAGGGGCGGCGTTTTTTTGGGTCAGATGTTTACGCCCATTCCAGCGCCGGCAAGCCACAGGCACTTGGCGTGAACGCTTTCAGCGTACGAAGAATCCCGTCAGCGTGTGCGTACTTTTCATCGGCCATGGCGGCATCGGGGATGGCGATGGCCGTCATGCCCGCGGCTTTCGCGGCAGTCACGCCAAACGGCGAATCCTCGAACACCAGGCAATCTTCAGGCGCGACGCCCAGACGCCGAGCGGCGGTGAGGAAGATATCCGGCGCCGGTTTGGCCGCGCCGACTTCCGGATCATCTGCAGTGACGATGAAGTCGAACAACGCAAACCAGTCGCGGTGCAGCGTGGTTTTCTGGCCGAAAGATTGACGCGACGAGCTGGTACCCACGGCAATCGGGATGTTGTGCGCCTTGAGATGGCGAATCAGTTCCTCGGCACCGGGCATCGCTTGCGCTGTGGGGAAACGCTCGCGCATCAACGGCTCGCGGATCACCAGAAACTCTTCGGCGGTGATCGGCAGATCCAGCGCCTGCACCACGTAATTGGCCAGATCGTTGGCCCCGCGACCAATGATGTTCTGCTTGACGCTCCAGTCGAAGGTGCGCCCGTAACGCTGGGCAATCAGCGAGGTGACTTCGGTATAAATGCCCTCGGTGTCCAGCAGCAAACCGTCCATATCGAAAATCACGGCCTTGATCGGGCCGAACGCCTTCAGCGGTGCATTCATCATCGGATCCGTTAACAAAGACATCCCAGGCGGCAGGTGGCGCCGCTGCTCGGATCTGATTAAAGGGTTCAGCAGCATAACGAGCACGACGGACATTGAGCAACGGGCAATGTCCGTTGCAGCGATGAACGACTCGCAAGTATTTAGCGAAACATCCTACAGACATCGCCTACTCGCCCGACTTCTTTCCTGATTGATCCCCCGCAAAGTCCCCGCACCTTTTTGATGTGCGCGAGAGACTGCGAATGCTTCCAACCGATCGGCTGCTGGCCCTGAACAACAGCATCAGCCTGCTCGTTGTTGCTGCTTTGAACCCGGACGAGCCGGACTTCGAACACCTGATCCGCGAATTCCGCCTGTGCCTGAACCACTACGACGCCTGGGCCGAGCAGTTCTGGACAGGCACCGCGCTGGATGTCGAGCAGGTCTTCACCGTCGGCAACGACGTGCGCCTCAGCGCGCCGATCACGTCGCGCCAACCGCTCAGTTCATCGGTGGTCATGTGCTCGGCCAGCGGGTCGCTGACGCTGGTGCATATGTTCGACGCCGCGCGGTTCGTGCCGATCGGCAACACCCCGGTAACCCTCGAACCGGTGCTTGCCGATGTCGGCGGTGTGCTGACTTTCGGCGAGCCGCTGCGTTACACCATCGGCCCCAGCGGCATTCTGGAGGTGACTGATTGTGATCGGGGCCAGCGTTATCGCATCACCTTCTTTCCCGATGTGTCCACCGACCATGTGCGTGCGCTGTATGCCTCTTATGAAAGTGTCATTGCAGGCCTGGAAGGCTGGCTGCGCGCTGAGTGGGCAGGGTTTCAACCACAGTGGACGGAGTTTTCCAGCGCTGGATTTCTTGAGCGTTACGGTCAGTTGCAACAGGCCGATTGGCGTGGATTCGAGAAAGCCCTGAACGGCGTTTGGGATGACATCAAACAGGTATTCGCCCTCCTCGCCGACCTGCAGGCCAACAGCGAAAAGCTTCTGGAGTACCTCAGCGAGGCCGAGCTTGAGGCGTTACTGAATGCCTCCAGCGACGCCATTGCCAACGGCTTGCTGGTCCTCAGTGACGAACCGTTGCTGTTCATTTATCTGGCCGCGTTTAGCAGTTGGCTGAAGATGCTGCCGCCGCAGTATCTGGCCGAAGTGGTGGCCGAGGTGCGGGTCGAACTGCTGGTCAGTTTTCTGCTGATGGGGTTGTCGGGTGGCGTCGGCGTGCTACTGCGCTTGAGCAGCAAAGTACTGGCGAAGATCAAGTCGCCGCGGGCGCGGGAATGGCTGGCGGCGTCGGCGTTGCGCTTGGCCGAACTGACGTCCTCGGCGGATTTGACGCGGCATGCCAGCGTTTTGAAACCGCTGATGCTCAATGTGCGTGACGTTGAGTTGAAACCGACACCGGCGATACCGCTGAACATTCGTCAGGCCGATTCGCTGGTGTTGACCGTGCCGAATCCGGCGCCCGTTGTGCGGAACAAGCCTGGCGGTTCGAGCCGTTTGGAACGGCATGAACCTCACGACGATTCGCCGGATCAGGCGAAAAACCCCAACGGCGACAGCGCTGATTGTGTGCCACGCACCTGCACCAACGGTTGCCCGGTGTCGATGGTTACCGGCGAAGAACTGCTGACCCTGTGCGATGCGGTGCTTGATGGCGTGTTGCCGTTTGAGTTCACCCGGTTGTATCGCTCCAGTGCCGCCGAGATCGATGTTGGGTTGGGGTTTGGCTGGAGCCATTCGCTGGCGCATCGGCTGGAGTTTGAAGGCGACTTTGTGGTCTGGGTCGACCACGAGAACCGGCGTACGCAGTTTCCGCTGCCGAGCGCGGCGCGACCGGCGATTCACAACAGCCTATCGCGGGCGGCGATTTTCCCTGGCGATGAACCGGAGGAGCTGATCCTCGCGCTGGCCGGGGACACGGCGCGTTTTTATCACTTTCGTGCAGGACGACTGACGGCGATCAGCGATGCCTATGGCAATCGTCTGACGGTGCAGCGTGATCGCTCTGACCGGGTACAGCGTCTGGACAACGGCGCCGGGCGTTCGCTGCTGTTGCGCTATGACCGGGCGCAGTTGCTGGGTGTGGATTACCAGGCGTTTCGCGAGGGGACCTGGAGTACCGAACAGACGCAGGTCAGTTACCGCTACGACGCGCAGCAGCGCTTGGTCGAAGCCACTAACGCCGTCGGCGACAGCGAGCGTTACGACTACGACGACGCCCACGTGATTCTGCAGCGGCAACTGGCCGGCGGCGCGAGCTTCTTCTGGGAGTGGGAGCGCTCGGGGAAATCGGCCCGTTGCGTGCGCCACTGGGCGTCGTTTTCGCAGATGGACACGCGCTACGTCTGGAATGACGACGGCAGTGTCGCGGTGCATTACGTCGATGGCACCGAAGAGACGTACGTCCACGACGAGCGTGCGCGGCTGGTGCGTAAAGTCTCGGCCGACGGTGGTGAACAGCTCAAGGCCTATGACTCTTCGGGGCGGTTGATCGCCGAGCAGGATGCCTTGGGCGCCGTCACCGAATACCGCTACGACGAGGTCGGACGGCTGGTGGCGCTGATTCCGCCGGACGAGGCGCCCACGTCCTACGAGTATCGCAACGGTTTCCTGTACCGGCGTTCGCGCGGTGAGGCGGCGTGGATCTACCGGCGCAATGCCGAGGGCGATGTCACCGAAGCGGTCGACCCCGACGGTCAGGTCACCCATTACTACTACGACACCCGGGGTCAGTTGCTGTCGATCCGCTACCCGGACAGCAGCCGGCATCGGCTGGTCTGGAATGCCCTCGGCCAGTTGACCGAGGAAACGCTGCCCGACGGTGGCGTGCGGCGTTTTTCCTACGATGCACTGGGGCGGCGGACCACGACTGCGGACGAACACGGTGCAGTCACCCGTCAGCACTGGGACGCCGCAGGCCGACTGACCCAGACGACTTTTCCTACCGGCAGCACCCGCGCCTACAGCTACGGCGCCTACGGTCAGGTTACTGCCGAGCGCGATGAACTGGGGCGCATCACCCGCTACGAATACGACGACCTGCACCTGGTCTCGCGGCGGATCAACCCCGACGGCACGCGGGTGCAGTACCGCTACGACCATGCGCAACTGCTGCTCACCGAGATCGAAAACGAGTCCGGGGAAAAGTACCGGCTGGACTACACGCCGATCGGGTTGATTCGTCAGGAAAGCGGTTTTGATGGCCGTCTCACGGCGTACGCCTATGACCTCAACGGCCATCTGCTGGAGAAGACCGAGTTCGGGGATGACGGCTCTTGTTTGCTCACCGCTTATGAGCGCGATGCTGCCGGGCGTCTTCTGGCCAAAACCCTGCCCGACGGCATCAAGGTCAGCTATCAATACGACCGCCTCGGCCGTTTGATTGGGGTCGACGACGGTCAGCAACACCCGCTGGCCTTCGAGTACGACCGTCAGGACCGGCTGATCACCGAACATCAGGGCTGGGGCACCCTGCGCTACAGCTACGACGCCTGCGGCCAGCTCCAGCGCATGCGCCTGCCGGACAACAGCAAACTCGACTATCACTACGCCAAGGGCGGGGCGCTGGCCGCCATCGACCTCAATGGCGCATCGCTGACCCGGCATGTCTACCAGTCGGGCCGCGAACAACAACGCCAGCAAGGTCTGCTGCTCAGCGAATATGCCTACGACGACCAGGGACGATTACTCGCCCACACTGTAGGCCATCAGCACGATTCACTGTACCGCCGCGATTATGCCTACAGCGCCAACGGCAATCTGGCGCACATCGCCGACACCCGCCACGGCCAGCGTACCTACGGCTACGATGCCCTCGATCGGCTGATCCGCGTACGTCACTCGCGCGACGAACTGCCGGAATCCTTCGCCCACGACCCGGCCGGCAACCTGCTGATGCAGGACCGTCCTGGCCCGAGCCAGATCAAGGGCAACCGCCTGCTGATGCAGGGCGACCGCCATTACGACTACGACGCCTTCGGCAACCTGATCCGCGAACGCCGCGGCAGCGGACAAAAACTCGTCACCGAATACCGCTACGACTGCCAGCACCGCCTGATCGGCCTGACCCGCCCCGACGGCCAGACTGCCAGTTACCGCTACGACGCCTTCGGCCGACGCATCCGCAAAACCGTCAACGGCGAGACCACCGAGTTCTTCTGGCAAGGCGACCACCTCGTCGCCGAAAGCAGCGAAAACGAATACCGCAGCTACGTCTACGAACCCGGCACCTTCCGCCCGCTCGCGCTGCTCGACGGCAAAGGCCCGAAAAAAGCCTGCCCCTTCTACTACCAACTCGACCACCTCGGCACCCCGCAGGAACTCACCGACTACAGCGGCGACATCGTCTGGTCCGCGCAATACGACGCCTACGGCAAAGTCGCCGCGCTGACCTTGGCCGGCGAAGACTACCTGAACCAGCCGCTGCGCTTTCAGGGGCAATACTTCGACGGGGAAAGCGGCCTGCATTACAACCGCCACCGGTATTACGACCCGAGATTGGGGCGGTATCTGACGCCGGATCCGATCAAGTTGGCGGGTGGGTTGAATCAGTACCAGTACGTGCCGAATCCGACGGGGTGGGTGGATCCGTTGGGGTTGAACTCCAACTGCCCGCCGCCGAATAAGCCTGGGTGTGAGGTGCCGGGTGGGATTGGTGGCGTTAAGGTAGATGAGGGTGAGCCACAATTACCGGGCTTGATTCATGGCGTTGACCCACATTCTGTGAAGCGAACGCATGCAATTATGGGGAAAAAATCAACTAAACACGTCGAAAAAATAAGGGATGCAATGCGAGCAGGTGGGTACGACATGAACTATCCCATAGATGTAGCGGAGCATCAGGGCACCCTCTATATTCTAGATGGGCATCACCGTGCAGCGGCTGCAAAACAAACAGCAACTCCTATAACTATAAAATTGATCACAAACATCAGAGAACACAAAGGAGAACTTAATACCATCGAAGAAGTAATTGAATCAGCTGAAAATGTTGGACACGACCGATTGGAGCATCACAGAAGAAGATGAACACAGACGATAAAAACCTTGAAGATCTAATAAATGACTTTCTTTCAAAAGTAGACTATGGCACGGAGTTACTACAAAAAAAGTTCGGCACTAGGAATATTTTAAGACTTTGGCGGAGCAAGCAAATCGAACGCTGCGGTGAAATAATTGATGGAATTCAATATGAACTGCACGGCGTAGGGTGCGCCATTCATTTCCCATCAGAATCAGTGGACTTCGACTATGGATCGGACAACAGAATCGACGGCTTTGATGTGTGGCGCCTCTACATTTACGCTAGCGACAGGCCATCTAAATACAAAAAATACTGCGATAAAAAAATAGTTGAACAGGAGTTTAAAGAATACATCTCATCAGGCCGAATAAAAAAAATGTCGCCATCAGATAACCTTTACATACGCGTCAATCATGATTTAACTGCGAAATAACAAAAAATTATCAGCGGTCTCTTCCGCCCCAACATTTTTTACCAACGTTAACTTTCGCGAGCAAACCAATCAGAATCAAGGGGCCTGAAGTACAGGCCCCGGATATTTAAATTCAGTGCGCTGCCGCGCTCGACTCTCAAGACAGCTTATTGCTCATCCTCGTCCTCTTCATACTCCATATCCGCCTCATCCGAATCATTCAGCGGCACCGTCGCATCATCCATCAACGACCCCGGATCCTCATTCCCCGGATCATTGATAAACGGCAGTCCACTTGAGCCTTTCTCTTCCTTGCCTTCAGTTTCAGGAGTCATGGCAAACCTCATCATCTCGTGGCGTGTAAAACGTTCGAAAAGCCCTACAGCCAATCGTTCCGGAGTCCGACGAGCAAATGCAAAAAACCCGGCAAAATGCCGGGTTTCCGTTTAACCCACCATCAATGATGGCGGTTTTTATGTTTGTTCTTGTGCTTATGACCGCCGCCCGAATGAGATCCACCATCGTCACCGAGGTTATTGCCGACCGCACCACCGGCCGCGCCGCCCAACCCAGCGCCAATGGTCGAACCGGTCGAGCCGCCGAGGCTGTTGCCGACGACCGAGCCGCCCGCCGCGCCTAGACCACCGCCAATGGCAGCTTCGGTTCGATTGCGTTTGTTCGCCCCGACGGCACTGCCGGCCGCGCCGCCAACACCTGCACCTACCGCCGCGCCAGTACTGCCACCGAGTTGTCCACCGACCACATTACCGAGCGCGCCGCCCAGGCCGCCACCCACAGCGGCGGTGCCATCACCAGCGGCCATCGCCCCTTGTGCTACCAGCAAACCGAAAAACAGTGCAGATAATGACAAGCGCATATGAACCTCACAGTTCCCGAAGCGGGACAGTCCGCCCTGACATGGGCCTATGTGAGATTGGAGACGCAAACGGGGAAAACGTTCAGCCATGAAAAAGCCCGGCATCGAGCCGGGCTTTTTCTGACAAACGATCAGTCTCAGTGACGCTTGTGACCTTTGGACAAGTTGCTGCCCACTGCGCCGCCAGCCGCACCGCCCAGGCCTGCACCAATCGTGGCGCCAGTCTTGCCGCCCAGGCTGTTGCCGATCACCGAACCACCGGCCGCGCCAACACCGCCGCCAATCGCCGCTTTGGTCCGGCTACCCTTGCGCGCCGCCATAGCGCTACCCGCCGCGCCTGCTACGCCAGCACCGATTGCCGCGCCTGTGCTGCCGCCCATTTTCTGGCCGACGACATTACCCAGCGCGCCACCCAGACCACCGCCCAGCGCCGCAGTACCATCGCCAGCAGCCATTGCACCTTGAGCAACCAGAAGCCCCAGAACCAGAGCAGGCAGTGTTAAACGCATGACGAAAACCTCAAAAATTGGGATGACAAAATGGGCCGGGATTTAATGCCGTCGCCGCGCAAAAGTCCAGATCAACGCAGAGACCTCGCGCACTCGGCGCCGATTGGACCGCAATTCTGGAAAAGGTTTTATGACAGGCAAAAAAAAGCCCGCTGGGGAGACGGGCTGGAGACTTGCTTTCTAACGGATGGCTTCACCCTACTGCGGTAGACGTGAAAAGTTTGTGAAAGCAAATTGATTTGCCGTCATCAACTGTAAGAAATTTCTTCACACGCACAGTCATAAAAAACCCCGCTCGATGACGGGGTTATTCAGACAAAGATTATTTTCTGGCTCGCGGGGTGACCTTGGGGAGAAATTTCGCCTTCGGTCCTTTCGGTGCCGTGGATTTGATTTTGCCGATCTGCACCGGATCCTCGCCAAAACCTGACTGGTACTCGGTCTGGCCGCACCGTACGCAGTTGTTGAAGGAAAACTCAGCGCCATCGTCTTCGATATACGGATCAGTCATATCTTCGCCCCTTCGTAACAGGCCGAGACCGGCAAAAAACCTTTTGCCTGAAAAAATATCGACCTCCATGGTTTTGAGACTAGTCGGTCACTCCTGGACTTGTTGTTCATATCAGCTGAAGCCCGACGAATGGCCTACAAAAATCAAACTCGACGATGAACCGTTGGTCCCGCATTACTAAAGAATTCCGGAGGCAGGCCGTTGCCCTTCTTCATACAAATGAATCTCAAGGAGAGAACATGCAAATCAACGGATTCCCGAATCTACCCGTCGTAAAGCTCACGGACGAACAAATCGCAGCCGGCAAAGCCGGGGCGGAAAAACTCAAGGAAAAGATCGCTTCCGGTGAAATCACCATCAAATATCCGGGTCCGGATACGCCGGTTCTGCAGCCTGGCGTCATTTACCATCCAAGCCAGCCGGTGCAACCGAGTCAACCTTCCGACACACCTGCGCTTGTCGCCATCGACACGCCGCTGACCTATGACGCTAAAGGCGCTGTGACCCTCAAGCCACAGGGCTGATGGCATAGAAAAAGAGCCCATTCATTATCTGGATGGGCTCACTTGCCTGGCGATCAACATTCAGCGCAACTTCACGGCCGTCCCCGTCGCAAACACCACAACCATCCCGCCCTTGCCGCCGGGCATGCTGATCTCGAAGTCCACTCCGACCACCGCGTCCGCCTGCAGAGCACGCGCCCGCTCCCTGATTTCCTCAGTCGCCTGAATACGCGCCTCCTTCAACGCCCGCTCCAGCGTCTGCGAACGCCCCCCGAAAAAATCGCGCATACCGGCAAACATGTCACGGATCACATTGACCCCCTGCACCGACTCGGCACTGACAATGTCCAGATATGCAGTGATCTGCCGGCCTTCGATGGTGTGAGTGGTGGAAATGATCATGAAATGTCGTCCCTTTACTGATAAATAAGCCCGCAATTGTATTCGGTCACAGCAGACATCACTGCACAGCCAATAAAATCCAGACGCCAGAAACCAAAAAACCCCTGACTTCTTTCGAAATCAGGGGTTTTGTGTACTGAATGTGGCGGTGAAGGAGAGATTCGAACTCTCGATACAGTTTCCTGTATACACACTTTCCAGGCGTGCTCCTTAAGCCACTCGGACACTTCACCGTATCTCTTCAAACATGTTCTGTCTGTCGAGGCGCGCTAATGTAGTCGAAAGCTTTTCCGATGGCAAACTTTTTTTCAGAATTTTCATGCGGTTAAGAGAAAAAGTCGTTTTGCCCGCTGGCAGGCCATGGCAAACCGGCCAATCTTCGGTGGGCGCGGCCCTTCTATATAGAAGCGCAATGCCTCGCCACGCTGGATGGGCCGTGAAACGGTGACTGGCGGGTCAGTCACGGCGCTTTACCTGGCCTGCGGCGGTGGGTAACGTCTGCCCATCTTTCTTACAAGGAATAGCGTCATGAGTGAGTTGATTTCCTACCACCTCGAAGACGGTATCGCGACCCTGACCTTGAGCAACGGCAAGGTCAATGCCATTTCTCCGGACGTGATTGCGGCATTCAACGCGGCGCTGGATCAGGCGGTGACGGATCGTGCCATCGTGATCATTACCGGTCAGCCGGGGATTTTGTCCGGCGGCTATGACCTGAAAGTCATGACCGCCGGCCCTAAAGAAGCGGTAGCGTTGGTGACTGCCGGTTCGACGCTGGCCCGTCGTCTGCTCTCTCACCCGTTCCCGGTGATCGTCGCTTGCCCGGGTCATGCCGTGGCGAAGGGCGCTTTCATTCTGTTGTCTGCCGATTACCGTATCGGTGTCGACGGCCCGTTCAGCATCGGTCTGAACGAAGTGCAGATCGGCATGACCATGCACCACGCCGGTATCGAGCTCGCCCGTGATCGCCTGCGTCGCTCGGCGTTCCACCGCTCGGTGATCAACGGCGAGATGTTCGATCCGAAAAGCGCCGTGGATGCCGGCTTTCTCGACAAGGTGGTTTCCGCCGAGGAGCTGCAAGGTGCCGCCCTCGCCGCTGCGCGCCAACTTAAGAAGATCAACATGCTCGCGCACAAGAACACCAAGTTGAAAGTCCGTAAGGCACTGCTGGAAGCGCTGGATAACGCGATCATCCAGGATCAGGAGCATCTGGGCTAAGCCTGGATTCAAGAACGTAAAGAAAGCCCGACCGTCGTGTCGGGCTTTTTCTTACGCGCAAGGTTTAAAAGTCTGCGACAGCTCTAGGACAGGTCTGACCCTCCATTTGGAAACATGCGCTTAAACATCGGTCATCTCCGGACTCTATAGCGGCAATTGCCGAAAACAGTGCACATCCGTACACTGCGCCACCTTTTGTCCCGGTGGGGCCTGAAAATGCTGTTCCTGTTTCGTATGTTGTTGATGGGCCTGCACTTTATTTTAGCGGGTGTGCTCGGGGTGATCCTCGGGATATGCCGCCCGTTCAATCCGGACAACAGCCGTTTGTGCGCCCGCCTCTACGCATTGCCGGCGATGTGTATTTTGCGTTTACGGGTGAAATCCGATGTCAGCGGTTTGCTGAACAAACCCGACAGCTGCGTGATCATCGCCAACCACCAATCGAACTATGACCTGTTCGTATTTGGCAACGTAGTGCCACGCCGTACCGTGTGCATCGGCAAAAAGAGCCTGAAATGGGTACCGCTGTTCGGACAATTGTTCTGGCTGGCCGGCAATGTGTTGATCGACCGTGGCAATGCGCACAAGGCTCGCCAATCGATGCTCACCACGACCAATACCTTGCAGAACGAAGACACCTCGATCTGGGTGTTCCCGGAAGGCACGCGCAACCTCGGTGAAGAATTGCTGCCATTCAAGAAAGGTGCGTTCCAGATGGCGATCGCCGCCGGCGTACCGATCGTTCCGGTCTGCGTCAGCAGTTACATCAAGCACATGCGTCTGAATCGCTGGCGCAGCGGGAAAATCCTCATACGCTCGTTGCCGGCAATTCCCACAGCCGGATTGACCATGGATGACATGCCCATGCTCATCAGTCAGTGCCGCGAACAGATGCGCGAGTGCATTGAATCGATGGACCGGCAACTGCAAGCCGCCTAAGAAGACAACCCGCCCTGTGCGGGTTTTCTTTTGCCCGGTGAACTGTACAGATTTCACTGACTCTCAAGCAGCGACACGGCTAAGCTGAAGCCTTGTATTCCCTGCCACCTGCCAAGAAGAAGTGAATCACCACCATGGGTCGAGTTGTTGCTGCTGCGGTGTATAGCGCAGGCAAGAAAGTCACCAATATTTCCCTCGACGAAGGCGCTGCCTGGGCCGCGAAAACCGGTCACTTTGTCTGGATCGGTCTGGAAGAGCCGGACGCTCAAGAGCTTTCCAACCTGCAACGTCAGTTCAACCTGCACGAACTGGCCATCGAAGATGCTCTGGAAAAACACAGTCGACCGAAACTGGAAACCTTTGGCGACGCTCTGTTTATCGTCACCTATTCGCCCATTCGCGAAAACGGCGTTCTGCAATTTATCGAGACGCACATCTTTGCCGGCAAGGGCTACATCATCACCGCGCGTAACGGTCACTCGGCGTCCTACGCGCATGTCCGCCAACGCTGTGAGGCGCGCCCGCTACTGCTGGAACATGGGGAAGATTTCGTACTCTATGCGTTGCTCGATTTCGTCATCGAGAACTATCAGCCGGTGGGCGAAGCCATTCATGCCGAAATCGATGAACTGGAACGCAACGTGTTGTGTAGCGCGTTGAATGAACGCGACATTCAGAAGCTGCATGGCTTGCGCCGCGATGTCGTGCGCCTGCGCCGGTACGCGGCGCCGATGGTGGAGATTGGCGAGGAACTGCAGAAGCTGAGTTTCCCGTTTATCGACAAGAATATGCGCCCGTACTTCCGCGATGTGCAGATCCACGTAACGCGGCAGATGGAAGACCTGAGCACTTTGGCCGACATTGCCAGCCAGACCATCGAGATCGGTGTGTTGCTCGAGGCATCACGGCAAAGCGTGGTACAGCGCAAGTTTGCTGCCTGGGCGGCGATTCTGGCGTTTCCGACGGCGGTGGCGGGGATTTACGGGATGAACTTCCAGAACATGCCGGAGTTGAGCTGGCACTACGGCTATTTCGGCGTGCTGGGGTTTATTGCGGTGGGATGTGTAAGTTTGTGGGCGAGCTTCAAGAAATCGGGGTGGTTGTAGAGCAGACCGAGTTGTCTGGAACATTCGCGAGCAGGCTCGTGCCCACATTGATCGGTGGCGCACCGGAAATCAAATGTGGGAGCGAGCCTGCTCGCGAAGCTTTTGGCCTTAAACAGTTTCTGGCTTATGCGCCACAAAACGCATCATCCACTCCGCAACCGTCGCACCATGGTGTTCCTGCTCGAGGCTGGCCACGCCCTTGGTGTAGATCTGCGAACCCAACGCTTCCTGACGCAGATCCAGCAGCGCTCGCGAATAATCGTGGATAAATTCCGGATGCCCCTGGAAGCACAGCACCTGATCATTGATGTGATACGCCGCGAACGGGCAGAAATCGCTGGAAGCAATAACCGTGGCGTTTTCCGGCAGCGCTGTGACCTGATCCTGATGGCTGATCAACAGCGTCAGTTCCTCACGTACCGGGCTCATCCACGGCGCCTTGGCCGCGAGTTTGTAATTGTGGGTGCCGACACCCCAACCCTGCGTCGCACGCTCGCTCTTGCCACCGAGCAGCAGCGCCAACAGTTGGTGACCGAAGCACACGCCGAGCAGTTTGTCGCCGCGCTCGTAACGCGTCAGCAAGTATTCCTTGAGGGTCTGAATCCACGGATCAGTACCGAACGAATCGGCCTTGCTGCCGGTGACCAGGTACGCGTCGAAGGTTTGGCCGTCGCTTGGATATTCGCCCTGCATCACGTTGTAGACGGTGAACTCGGCGGCAATCGGTTGCTGCGAGAACAGGCGCTGAAACATCTGCCCGTAACCCTGATATTGATCGACCAGTTCCGGACGCAGGATGTCGGTTTCCAGAATGCAGATGCGTAGCGACATAAAAAATACCTGACACGTGATGGGAATAATGAACACCCCAGAGCCTGCCTTGAAACACCCTGGCAAGGCAAGCCCCGGAATGCGCACTGCTCCTGAAACATAGCCCTTAGAACATTTCACCTTTTGCCGCTTTATCCAGCAGCAACGCTGGCGGCGCGAAACGCTCGCCATACTGCTCGGCCAGATACTGCGCGCGAGCGACGAAATCCTTCACCCCGTACTGGTTGATGAACTGCAACGCACCGCCCGTCCACGCGGCAAAACCGATACCAAAGATCGAACCGACATTGGCGTCCGCCGTCGAGGTCAACACGCCCTCCTCCACACAGCGCACGGTTTCGATGGCCTGCACGAACAACAGCCGATCACGCACATCTATCGGCGAGATCTGCCCGTCGGGCTTCTCGAAGCGCGCCTTCAGCTCGGACCACAAATGTTTCTGCCCGCCGACCGGATAATCATAGAAACCGCCTCCCGCCGCTTTGCCCGGACGCTTGTATTCGTGAAGCAGCAAGTCAATCACGGCGAAGGCCGGGTGCTCAATCAGCGGCTTCCGTTCTGCCTGTAGGTCTTTGGCCGTTTGCTGACGGATATGACTCATCAGGCTGAGGGAAACTTCGTCAGAGATCGCCAGAGGCCCGACCGGCATCCCGGCCTTGCGCGCTTCGGTCTCGATCATCGGCGCACTTACGCCCTCGCCGAGCATGGCGATGCCTTCGTTGGTGAAGGTGCCGAACACACGTGAGGTGAAGAAGCCGCGACTGTCGTTGACCACGATTGGCGTCTTCTTGATTTGCAGAACGAAATCAAAACCTCGGGCGAGGGTTTCGTCGCTGGTCTGTGCGCCTTTGATGATTTCCACAAGCGGCATTTTTTCTACCGGGCTGAAGAAATGCAGGCCGATGAATTTGCTTTGATCAGGCACGGCAGCCGCCAGCCCGGTGATAGGCAAAGTCGATGTATTCGACGCGATGACCGCGTCGGCGCCGACCACTTGCTGGGCGGCAGAGGAAACCCTGGCCTTGAGATCGCGATCTTCAAATACCGCCTCGATGATCAGATCGCAACCCGCGAGGTCGGCATCACTTTCGGACGGTTTGATCCGCGCCAACACCTCATCACGCTTCGCAGCATCCATCTGTCCGCGAGCGACTTTCTTGTCCAGCAACGCCGCAGAATGTGCTTTGCCTTTTTCGGCGGCAGCCAGATTGACGTCCTTGAGCACCACTTCAATCCCCGCCGAAGCACTGACAAAGGCAATCCCCGCCCCCATCATCCCAGCGCCAAGCACGCCGACCTTACGCGTGACATAAGGCGCAAAGCCCTGCGGCCGCGAACTACCGGCGTTGATCTCATTGAGTTGAAACCAGAATGTGCCGATCAGGTTTTTCGAGATCTGCCCGGTGGTCAGTTCAGTGAAGTAACGGGTTTCAATCAGGTGCGCGGTGTCGAAATCGACCTGAGCGCCCTCGACTGCCGCGCAGAGGATTTTTTCCGGCGCCGGCAGTGTCCCTTGGGTCTTGCTGCGCAGAATCGACGGCGCAATCGCCAGCATCTGCGCGACTTTCGGATTCGACGGCATACCGCCCGGAATCTGATAACCCTTCACATCCCAGCGCTGCACTGCCGTCGGGTTGGCAACGATCCAGGCGCGCGCCCTGGCCAGCAATTCATCGCGATCCGTCGCCAACTCATCGATCAGACCCGCCTGCAACGCTTGTTGCGGCCGCACCTTTTTACCTTCAAGCAAATACGGCAGCGCTTTCTCGATGCCGAGCATGCGCACCATCCGTACTACTCCGCCACCGCCCGGCAACAGGCCAAGGGTCACTTCCGGCAGACCGAGTTGCACCGCCGCATCATCCAAAGCCACGCGGTGATGACAGGCGAGGCAGATTTCCCAACCGCCGCCCAGCGCCGCGCCGTTGATCGCCGCGACCACCGGTTTGCCGAGGGTTTCCAGAGTGCGCAATTGCCCCTTGAGAGTCAGCACCATGTCATAAAAGGCTTTGGCTTCTGGTTTGCCGACCTTGATCAACTCATTCAGGTCACCGCCGGCAAAGAAGGTTTTCTTTGCCGACGTAATGATCACCCCGGCAATGTTGTCTTTTTCCGCCACCAACCGGGCCACGCATGCGGCCATGGCCTCGCGGTACACGGCGTTCATGGTATTGGCGCTCTGGCCCGGCATGTCGATGGTCAGCACGACGATAGCGTCCTGGCCTTTTTCGTAACGAATGGCTTCGCTCATAACAAGGTTCCTTGAATTCGGGGCTCAGAGGCGTTCGATGATGGTGGCAATGCCCATACCGCCGCCGACGCACAGCGTCGCCAGGCCATAGCGCAGGCGTCGCACTTCCAGTTCATCGAGCAGGGTGCCGAGGATCGCGCAACCGGTGGCGCCCAGCGGGTGGCCCATGGCGATGGAGCCGCCGTTGACATTGACCTTGTCCGGGTCGACGGCCATGTCCTTGATGAACTTCAGCACTACCGAGGCAAACGCTTCGTTGACCTCGAACAGGTCGATGTCCTCGACGCGCAGCCCGGCCTTGGCCAGCGCTTTGCGTGTGGCTGGTGCAGGGCCGGTGAGCATGATGGTCGGATCGGTGCTGGTGACCGCCGTGGCGACGATGCGCGCCCGCGGTTGCAAGCCCAGCGCCCGACCTTTGGCTTCGGAGCCGATCAGCATCAGCGCAGCGCCGTCGACGATCCCGGAACTGTTGCCCGGCGTGTGCACGTGATTGATCCGCTCGACATGGCTGTAGACCCGCAGCGCGGTCGCGTCGAAGCCCATCTGCCCGATCATTTCGAAACTCGGCTTGAGCTTGCCCAAGCCTTCCAGAGTCGACTCGGCACGAATGAACTCATCATGATCGAGCAGGATAATGCCGTTCTGGTCCTGCACCGGCACCAGCGACTTGTTGAACGAGCCGTCAGCCCGCGCCCGTGCGGCTTTCTGCTGCGAGTGCAATGCGTAGGCATCGACGTCCTGACGACTGAAGCCTTCCAGCGTGGCGATCAGGTCAGCGCCAACACCTTGCGGGGTGAAGTGGCTGTGCAGGTTGGTTTGCGGGTCCAGCGCCCAGGCGCCGCCATCGCTGCCCATCGGCACCCGCGACATCGACTCTACGCCACCGACCACCACCAGGTCTTCGAAGCCCGAACGCACTTTCATTGCACCAAGGTTGACCGCTTCCAGTCCCGAGGCGCAGAAACGGTTGATCTGCACACCCGCGACGCTGACATCCCAATCGGCCACTTGCACGGCGGTTTTGGCGATGTCCGAGCCTTGATCGCCAATCGGCGTGACGCAGCCGATGACCACGTCATCGACCTGGCTGGTATCCAGCGAGGTACGTTCCTGCAGCGCGGTCAGCAGACCGGCCAGCAGATTCACCGGTTTGACGCTGTGCAGAGCACCATCGGCCTTGCCTCTGCCACGGGGCGTGCGTAACGCATCGAATATCAAAGCTTGGGTCATGACGTCCTCGAACCTGTGCGTGGAGTGGTTTTCTTGCCTCCACTCTTCGCCCGGGCGCTCTCGGATTCAATGACCACAGCGCTCAATGCGCTTGACGCACCCGCTCAGACGGACGGTCATTGGCGAGCGGGTGAACCGGTTCAGGTCGGCGAGTTGTCTAGCCAGCGGGCGGCGAAGAAGCTGGCAATACGCCTCATGCCTTTTTAATCGCAGTTTCCCAGCACTCCATATGAAATGGATCTAAGCCAAGCGTGACGTGGCCCCTAATGTAGAACATGTACGTCATGGTCGTCGGGTTTTGCCGAGGCAGGCGTTCTTCAACAGGAAGTGCAACGCGTGCCGTCATGGATATGCAGGCAAGCATCAGGAAATAACAATAAAGGCGGTCAAGCCATGTTCAAACAACCGAAAGTACGTCAAGCAGGGCTCATTCTTTTCGCCACGACGCTGTTGTTGATTTTGCCGAATCTGACCAAGGTCATCGGCTGAACCAAGCGGCAGGTGCTGTTTATCGCCACAGAAAATGTGACTGGCCCGCTACCCGGGCCAGCGTGGCTGTGCCAACCTTTGCGCACTCCCACGACATGGACGGCGATCATTTGAAAGCGCTCATTGTGTTCGGGGCCATGCTGCTGAGCATGCCCTTGTCTGCCGCACAGTTGGATTTGCAACTGGGTGCAAGCAGCCGCACCTGGCAGACCGAAGAACTGCTCAAGCATCCTCAGGTACAAACCCTCACCATCAAAAACGATGTGTCCTACAAGAAGGACATGACCTATCGCGCCGTGCCCGTGGCCGCGTTGCTGACCGGGATCAAACCGCAAGATCACCTGCAAGCGGTGGCACTGGACGGGTTTGCCGCGGAACTGACCGCAGCGCCGCTGCTCAACGCAAAAGGCGCACGGGCCTGGCTGGCCATCGAAGATCCGGCTCAACCATGGCCGCCACTGTCGGAAGGCAAGCACAGCGCCGGGCCGTTTTATCTGGTCTGGACCGATCCGCAGGCGGGCAATATCAGCCCGGAGCAATGGCCATTCCAGGTCGCGAGCATCAAGCGCATGGCGCCGGTGGCCGAGCGCTTCCCTGCCCTGCTGCCGGATCCTGCGTTGAAGGCGGATGACCCGGTGAACCAAGGGTTTGCGCTGTTTCAGAAGAACTGTCTGGCGTGTCACCGATTGAACGGTGCGGGGGATGCGCAATTCGGGCCGGACTTGAACATTCCGTATAACCCGACCGAGTATTTCGGCGCGGATTTCCTCAAGCGCTACATTCGAGATCCGCAGAGTTTGCGGCAGTGGCCGCAGGCTAAGATGCCGGGGTTTTCGGTAGAGGTGTTGCCGGAGGGGGATTTGCAGATGTTGGTGGGATATTTGCAGCACATGGCCGGGCGCAAAGTTAAGCCCTGAGCACATTTCCTTGTAGGAGTGAGCCTGCTCGCGATAGCGTCAGCACCTTCAACATTAAGTTGG
>NZ_JBSVXS010000068.1:0-29763 GCF_054070155.1 Pseudomonas sp. SDT291_1_S447 | reverse complement strand
TTGATCGCATTTCAACTGAAGAAACGCGATCCCTGTGGGAGCGAGCCTGCTCGCGAAGACTGACTTCCAGACACTGATAAATCACGGATTGGTTCCATCAGTTAACAGCCACCCCATTTTTCTCAAACATACGAATCAACACCACCCTGGCAATCGCCAACATCGCCCCAACACCCGCAACGCCGTCAACGACTTCTCGCTACCAAGCGGGAAATGCACTTTGGTTTACTGATGATTCGGTTGAAAGGGCCGATACAGCAGGGGATAGTGCGCGGCTGAAAAGTGCTCAAGGAGCGGGAAGTGACAGTGAAGTCTGGCTGGATCGGGTGTGCGGCATTGTGCGGGTGGTTGCTGGCGGGGCAGGCATTGGCCGATTGCGCACCGGCGCCCACGGCGCATGAGATGGATTTTTCCCTCTGCAAGGAGTGGCCGGCGTATCCCGGGCTGACGCTCACCGCTGCTGCCAATTTCTCGCCCGATCCGGTGTATGGCGAGTCAGGGACTGTGGGTCTTTACGATCTGCGTTTGGCCTTGGTGGCGAGCGCAGACTCGCAGCCGTTAGCGAGCTTTTATCAGCCCTCCGCATTCTCCGTGGATGCCATCGCGCTTGATGAACTGAAATTCGATACTGCCCGCTATAAACTCTCACCTCAGTTGCAGGCTTTTGGTGTGCGAGTGCGGTTTAAAGGGTCTTCCCGCGTGAATCCTCTGGATCAAACCTGGTTGTCGCTTTATGTGAAAGACGGCAACGCATTGCGTCCTGTCATGAATCGGCTGGTGGTTTATGAATATGGCGGGGAGTGGGATGGCAATTGTGCAGGAGAGCGCTACGAGACTACGCGAACCGTGGCGCTGGCCAAGACCAGCAGCCATGGCTTTGCCGATCTGATGATCAAAACGATCCGTAGCTCGACCGTTGGCGAGGGCGAAGGCGAGGCGTGTGTATCCAATACCGTCACGCAAAAACCGGTCTTGACGACACTTCGCTATGACGGCAAAAACTACGTAATGCCTGAAGATTTCAAAGGCCTCTAAGACCGATGTCTTTTACTCAAGGAAGAATAATGTTCTCGCGTACTACATTGCTGGGCTCGTTCATCGCGATGGGCCTTTTTACAATGGCCGCTCAAGCCCAGGCCGCCTGCCAGACCAAAGACTTCGACGGCAAATCCCTGTCGCGCTGCAAAATCTGGCCCGCCGTGCAGAATCAGGCGATCGCGGTCAAATCCACCTATCTTGCCGACGCCGGCGACGATGATGCCGGGGTGTTCGATCTGGATCTTTCGATCGTCAACGCCAGCACTTACAACCCCATCGTCACTTACCGTAAACCGGGGGCTTACAACTCCGATGCCGTGCGCTTTGAGGATCTGCGCATCGATACCGCCCGTTATCGACTGGCGCCGGAGGTTCGGGCTTTCGGTCTGCGTTCAAAGTTCGCGCACAGTTCCCACGCCATTCCCTACGAGAAAACCGATCTGGCGCTGTACGTTCGCGAAGGCAACGAGTTGCGCCCGGTGCTGGAGGGTTTGGTGGTTGCCAAGAGCAACGGTGAGTTCATGAATGATTGCGAAGGCTACACAAAGACGATTCGCCGAACCGTCGAGATCGGTCCTTCCAGCCATCATGGTCTGGCCGATTTGATCGTTACCACCAGCGGCAGCAAAATGAAAAACACCCAGTCGGGTAAAGAGTGCGTTTCCAATACCACTCGCCTGAAGCAAAAACAGATCACCCTGACCTACGACGGCCAGCAATACATCGTCCCCGAAGACCTCAGAGGTTACTGACCGCATGCTCACCGGCCTCAACCACCTGACCCTCGCGGTCAGCGATCTGAACCACAGCCTGGCGTTCTATCGCGATGTGTTGCAGCTGCGCGTCGAAGCCACGTGGGACGCCGGCGCTTACCTGTCGCTGCCGGGGCTGTGGTTGTGTCTGTCGCTTGATCCGCTGCGTTCAAGCGAACCGTGCGCCGAGTACACCCATTACGCTTTCAGTCTCAATACGGCCGATTTTCCAGATCTCGTGCAGAAGCTAAAAGCCGCGAATGTGCAGGAGTGGCGCGACAACCGCAGCGAAGGTGCGTCGTTCTACTTCCTTGATCCCGATGGCCACAAGCTCGAAGCCCATGTCGGCGATCTCGCTTCGCGACTGGCAGCCTGCCGGCAAAAACCGTACGCCGGCATGCGTTTTTACGACGAGTCATGATCAGACACATTTGTCTGTTATAGACTGGCGGCCACGTGTTCTGGCGCTTGCAGGTTTTCCATGACTCCATCGTTGCTAATGGCCGTGCTGGCCTCGGGTTTCATTTACGGGATTACGCCCGGGCCGGGTGTACTGGCGGTGTTCGGCATCGGTGCAGCCCACGGGCGACGGGCCGGGGCGGGGTTTCTTTGCGGGCACCTGCTCGGTGATGTGGTCTGGTGCAGCACGGCGCTGATCGCGATTGTCGGCGCCCGGGAAATCGGCAGCACCGCGTTTGATGTGCTCGGTGTGCTCAGCGGTTTGTACTTGTTCTGGCTCGGCTGGCGCGCAGTGCGCGCCCAGCGTCGCAATGGTGACGAGCCGCAGGGCGCGGCGCGCAAGCCGTTCTGGCACGGCATTCTGTTCGGGCTAACCAATCCCAAGGCCTACCCGGTCGCCGTTGCGACCTTCACTGCGTTGCTGTCGAGCCGCGCCGAACTGCTCAACTGGTCGATGCTGCCGGCGCTGATTGCCCTGAGTTTCCTCGGTGGCCTGCTGGCCTACGCTATTCTGATTGGCGTGGTCGGCGCGCAACGGGTACGCACGCTGTATCAGCGTCATGAGTTGCTTATCACCCGCTTGTGCGGCGTGATGTTTATCGGTTTTGCCATCAACGCGCTGGTGCATGCACTGCCGGGGCTGATGCCGAACAAGGCTTGAAAATGTGTGCAGGGAGGCGCAATAAAAAGGTCAGGGATGGTTGATCAGTGCTGCATTGTCCGGACACCCACGCTGAACCATGGAAAGCCGAAATTCCGCGCCGTTGGCGAGTTTTATCGATCTGTTGCTGGACGCCGTTTGCGCGGTCGACAAGCAGGGTCGCTTCGTTTTTGTCAGTGCTGCTTGTGAGCGTGTTTTCGGCTATTCGCCTGAAGAGTTGATTGGCCGGCAAATGATCGAGCTGGTGCACCCGGCGGATCGGCAACGCACCCTCGCCGCCGCCAACGAAATCATGGGTGGCGAACCCAAGCTCAACTTCGAAAACCGTTACCTGCGCAAAGACGGCAGCGTCGTGCATATCCTCTGGTCGGCGCGCTGGTCGGAAGTCGATCAACTGCGCATCGCCGTGGCGCGCGACATCACCGAGCGCAAGCAGGCCGAGTCGCGCCAGGCAGCGTTGTACGCGATTTCCGAAGCGGCCCATGCGGCGGAAGATCTGCTGGCGCTGTTCAAGCGCATTCATCTGATCATCGGCGAATGGCTGCCGGCGATGAATTTCTCCGTGGCGCTGTACGACGAGCACTGCGCACAACTGAATTTCCCTTATCACGTCGACGATCACGAATTGCAGCCCGAGCAACCGGGCACCGTCACCGGGCGGCTGTGCACGGAAGTTATCCGAAGCGGCCAGCCGATTCTGCTGACGCCGGACAGTGCAGATTCTCCAGCCGATTTCGCCGAGTTGGTGGTGGGGCAGAACGCGCCTTGCTGGCTCGGCGTGCCGTTGAACTCGAAAAACGGCACCATTGGCGCCTTGATCGTCAAAAGCCTGCCCGGCGGCGAGCGCTACACCGAGCAAGACAAGGAACTGCTGCAATACGTTTGCGCCCAGGTCGCCACGGCCATCGAGCGTCAGCAATTGCACGCCCGCCTGCGGCGCATGGCGCAGTACGACCAGCTGACGCAGCTGCCCAATCGTGAATTGCTGCGCGATCGCTTGAAAGCCGCGTTGGCCGGCGCGCGCGAACAGTCCGGACATATGGCGTTGTTGTATGTCGACCTGGATCGCTTCAAACAGGTCAACGACACCTTCGGCCATGCCGTCGGCGACATGCTTCTGCAAACCGTGGCTAACCGCCTCAAGGGCTGCGTGCGCGAAACCGACACGGTGGCCAGAATTGGCGGCGATGAATTTGTCGTACTGCTGCACAGCGTTCAGGTCTCGGAAGATGCTGACGGCGTGGCGGAAAAAATCCGACAGGTGCTGGTGCAACCGATGCGTCTCGATGGCCACAACCTGCACATCGAACCAAGCATCGGCGTGGCCCGCTATCCAGAGCACGGCCGTGAGGAACAACAACTGTTTCGCCACGCCGATCAAGCAATGTATGCCGCCAAACGCTTGAACCATCACGCGTTGAATAGTTGATCCGGGGTCGCCGTTCGTCGCAGCGACTGCAACTTTTCTAAACCTTTGCCGGCCAGAAAATTCTCAATCTAGGCGGGCACCTGCTCGCCACGATCATTACCAAGAGGTAGAGAATCATGCCTAATTCAAGAAACTCGAACTCGGGAAACTTCGCCAACGATCGAACCAAGGCCTCTGAAGCAGGTCGCAAAGGTGGGAAAACCACCACAACGACCGTCGACAAAGAGCCAAAACCAGACATGGGCCGTAAGCCCGCTCAGAAATCGAAGTAGTCGGTGAAGGTAGTTTTGATTGAGAGGCGGGGGCGTAAGCTCCCGCTTGAATTTCGCAAGTAAGGAGGGCGCGACCATGAGCCGGATGGCCACCCGTATACGTACTATGAGTTTTGCATCGCTGTTGGGTCTGTGTGCCAGCAGTGCTTTTGCCCAGTCGCCCGCCGATTTCATCAACGATGCCTCGGCCAAAGGCATGGCCGACATCGAGGCCAGTCGTCTGGCCCATAGCAAGGCCGAGTCGAAAGAGGTCAAGGACTACACCATCGTCGTCATCAACGACCGCACCACGGCCAACCAGCACTTGGCGAAAATCGCCAAGAAGCTCGACCTGCCCGTCGCGCCGCGTGAAGAACTGGCCGATAAGGCTAAAGAATTGATGCCGCAAGTGACCGACGGCGCCTCCTTCGATCAGGCCTATGCCGCGAGTCAGGTCAAAGCCACTGAAGAGGCCATCGAGCAGATTCAGCAGCAAGCGCAGACCACCGACGTGCCGGAGATTAAAGCGTTTGCCGACGAGACATTGCCGAAACTGCAAAGCCATCTGGAGAAGGCTCGCGCCTTACAGGCTAGCCGCTAATCAAGGTTAAAAGATCGCAGCCTCCGGCAGCTCCTACACCTGTTTATGTAGGAGCTGCCGAAGGCTGCGATCTTTTGTTTTTAAAACCTTCAGCACTCATTCAAATCCTGCTTCGACTTGCTCTTCTCGCCCAACCCCTCAAGATTGAACACCTCACCCTCGCCCAACGAACGGTAGTGCCTGCGCAACGCCTCCAACTGCTTCAGATCCAGCGCCTCCAGCCCAAGCATCGCGTTCTGCGCCTCTTTGGTCACCAAGAGCAATTCATCGATTTTCAAATGGAGAATATCGGTATCGCGGTTCTGCGTGTTCTGGATCAGGAACACCATCAGGAAGGTGATGATGGTGGTCGAAGTATTGATGATCAGTTGCCAGGTGTCGTTGTAATCAAAGATCGGCCCGCTCAAACCCCATATCCCGATCAGGATCAATGCGCCCATGAAGGTCTTGGGACTACCGGCCACCATCGCGAGCTTCTGGGAGATTTTTGCGAATTTCATAGCCGTGTTCCTTATTGGGAAGAGTCTTGAAATTCAGACATCTGCGGCTGGTGGAAAATTCTAATTACAAATCCGCCCACGTCACCGGACGTTGGTAGGAGAGGCAGGCGCGCCAGATCGCGGTATCGTTACCAACCGCTGAAATGCCCCGACAGGAGAACGCAATGAGTTGGTCCGCCAAACAATACGTCGCTTTCGAAGATGAACGCACCCGCCCGGCCCGCGATCTGCTGGCGGCGATTCCCACGCCTGAAGCGCGAACAGTGGTCGATATCGGTTGCGGTCCCGGCAACTCGACGGAGCTGCTGGTGCAGCGTTTTCCGGGGGCGAAGGTCAGCGGGCTGGACAGCTCGGCAGACATGATCGACGCGGCTCGCAAGCGCTTGCCGGATCTGCGCTTCGCTGTCGCCGAGATTGATAAGTGGGCCGATGCAGGGCCGTTTGATGTGATCTTCGCTAATGCCGTATTGCAGTGGGTGCCGGATCACGCGACGTTGTTGCCGACTTTGGCCAGCAAGCTGTCGGCGGGTGGCAGTCTGGCGATCCAGATGCCGGACAACCTCAATGAACCCTCCCACCGTTTGATGCGTGAAGTCGCCGCGAATGGTCCGTGGGCGAGCAAGCTTTCCGGCGCTGCGGGGCAGCGTACCGACATGGCCAGCGCCAGTGATTATTTTTCGATGCTGCGACCACACTGTGCGCGGGTCGATGTGTGGCGTACGACCTATCACCATCAACTGTCAGGCGGGGCGGCGGGGGTGGTGGAGTGGTTCAAGGGGAGCGGGTTGATTCCGTTTTTGAATCCGCTGACCGAGGCGGAAAAGGCGCAGTACCTGGAGCAATACCTGGCGGAGGTTGAGAAGGCTTATCCGGCGTTGGCGGATGGCTCGGTGCTGTTGCCATTTCCACGGTTATTTATCGTCGCGACGCGCTGAAATAAATTGGGCCTGTTTTTCGGCTGGAGATTTTTGGTGCGCTTTCGGACGGACCCCTCATCGGAACGCCGCCCGCCCAGCCCTCTCCCGAGGGAGAGGGAGCCGATGCGTGTCGCTTCCAAAACCTGAGTTCGCCTCGATTTTGCACGTCGGCGTAGATCGTACTGGCACCGCGGTCAGTCCCCTCTCCCTTTGGGAGAGGGTTAGGGTGAGGGTTCAGCGCTGCACCGCCACCAACATCATCATCGGCCGCTCCCGCTCTTCTGCCAGCGCCGGTTGCGCCGCCACTTCCGCATCGCTCGGCCCCCATTCATTGACACGTCGAATCGAGAACCCCGCATCGATCAGCGAATTGAGCAATGTCCCAACCGTACGATGCTGCTTGATCACGCCTTCAGCCAACCAGTTCGTAACCCGCTCACCCTCCAACTGATAGCTGTCCAGCGGCCAACGCTTGTTGCCTTCAGCGTCAATCAACCAGCCCGGATGACGCGGCGCCATAAAGATTGGATGCTCAATGGAAAACACAAAGTGCGAACCCGGTTTCAGTGCCGCATACAGGTGCGCAAACAGCCCCGGCAGATCCTTGATGTAATGCAGCGCCAGTGAACTGTAAGCCAGATCAAAACTGCAGGCAGGCAAGTCGAGCTGTTCCAGATCGGCGCGCTCATAACGAATGTTCGCCGCCGTCGTGGTTACTCGCGCCCGCTCCAGCATCTTCTCCGAGACATCCAGCCCCAAGACACTGGCCGCGCCATTCTCAATCGCCCAGCGACTGAACCAGCCATAACCGCAGCCCAGATCCACCACATTCAAACCGTGCATGGATGGCAACAGCGTCTTGAGCGCAGGCCACTCCGGCGCCGCGTCGAGGCCACCGATTGAGCGGTTCATCTGGCTGTAGCCTTGAAAGAATTCGGGATCGTCGTAAATGTTTTGCGTCATGGTGAAGGCTCTTTTGAGTTCTGTCGTCAGCGGCAAAGTGGCCGCGATTGGAATCCCTCGAAAGTGATGGCGCGTATTCGTCGATGGCCGCGCAGGGGGAGGGTGGTGGCTGATAGGGAAATGCTAGTCGGTCGAGAGGAAGGTGAAAATCGATGGAGTGTTGTGGATCTGTAATGTCAGAAAATGCTGCAAGGTTTTTGTCTGCTTAAACGCATTCGGTGGCCAGTGTTTATAAGTGTTCGGTGTTACGTCCTGAAGCCTACAAATCCTTGCGCCGTTGCCTACCGCTACGCCAGAATCCGCCGGCTTGTGCGCTTGGGAGGTGGTCGGTAACTTGGTTCACGTCACTGATTTCCAGTGATCGGGTTTAGTAGCCCGGCATCCTCAATCTAAATAGCTGCATGAGTACCACTCAGTCAGGCGAATGCTTGCACCTGATGGTGGCTGTGCGCATGGCGCCCTCGGGTGCGCCGGATTTGGATTGGGGTCCGGTCTACTAACTTGCGCACAGCTGCCACCCATCCGTTTAGTAGCGAGATCGGTTGCGGCCTTACTAAAAGGTCTCAATCCAATGTTCAAAGTTACGCCCAATCCGCCGGAAACCGATCCGGCATCCCCCTACGAATCACCCAACTCAAAGAAATTCCACGAAGCCGCCGAACGCGCGCTCGACCACTACCTCAGTCCGACCGCGCAGATAATGGGTTCCACCCGTGAACCCGAACCGATGTATCTCGCCAACCCCACCTATGACACCGAATCCCTGCTGGCCAACGCCAGCGAAACACTCGGCTCGGCCACCACCATGCTCAACAACTTCGCCGCGCTGCTCGACACCTCACACCGCAAGACCGCACTCGGCATCGCGCAGGTCGTCATGCTAGGGGAATTGGCGGTGAATCAGGCCCTGGATAAGGTTGTGCCGGCGGATTAACCCTAACGCTTTAATAAGCCAAAGAAACCGGCCAATTAGCGCCGGTTTCTCGAGACTGCTACTTGGTAGTACGAATTCAGGCAAGTAGCCCGATATTTTGGTCGATGCGTTGTTGAATGGTGCGCAAGGTTTCCTGGGTGATCACACCCGGATACAAACTTTCAGCCACGGCTGAGAATCGGCTAGCTACCTCGCAAAATCTGTCAATGATGTCGGCGGCCGTAGCGGCGTTTACTTCAGCCTCCACTGCAAGGTTAAGCAGGCGTTCTCTTCCAATTTCCAAGGCTTCACCCATCACGTCCATCTGGTGATAGCCTCCCGGCCCCTCGCAGAAAGTGACGTCATAGGCCGGCGCTAATTTCCAGTCTCCGCCAGGCGACATGATGTAAGCAAAGTTCTTCGGATGGTCGTCTCGGTTGTTGAATGCGACATTGAAGACGACCCGCTCAAACGCTGCGGCTTTCTCTCGTACGTCATTGCTGCACTTATGAGTCGCACGCAGGAAGTTGACGTAGTCCAGCGCCCCGGGGGATCTGAAATCCGCACCGGTAAAGGCTGCAAGACTCTGCATGGGCACCCGCAAGTCGTTTTGTCGGTCAAAGCGTTTGGTGGCAAAAGCGGCCATTCCCTCAGACAGGCTGAAATAACGAGTGTCAGGAGTCTGGATACCACACAAGCGTAAACATTCGGCGTAGACCATTTCGATGGCGCACACCTCGGGATGTTCTTGCTGAGCCGGAAACTTCACCAACCAGGCTTCGAAACCGGGAGTGGCAGCCGTAGTAAAGGCGTCAGTGTGCGGATCGCGATATACCAGCGCTTTGGGTCGGGCGCCCTGTGGAGAGCCTCCGATCAGTAGCAACTTCTGGAGAAGCTCTCCACCTTTACCTTTGAGTACCTCCTGCACTTCGGACGCGAGCAACTCGATGGGAACATGCATTTGCGGTTCCAGCGCCTCGGGTGCAACAGGTTCAAACGACATGGCCCCCATGGCATTGTTGCCAATGTAGGCTAGCCGCTCCAAAGGGCCTATTCGCGCGGGGTTGAGGCCTCGACGTTTGAACAATCGGTCCATCAGTAACATGCCCCAGCCATCCGGCAGCGAGTCATAAACCGGCCCAGGCAGTCCCAACTGATGTGACGGGAAATCCCGGTTTAACCTGGCTCCCTGTAATGGAAGCCTCAAGGAGGAGAGTTCCAGCCCTCTGTTTTTTGCCTCATCGCTGTACTCAAACATGACCTGCGGGCGACCGGTCAGGGCTTTCGTCGTAGCAAGTGTGCCCCACCGCCAACGTTCACCCCAGCCCGCGTAGTAGACGTCAACTTGTTCAAGCATTGTCGGCTTTCCTTTTGATGCGATGACGCTTGGCCGTCTTTTCGTAGCGAATCATATCGTCAAGAGTTTCGAGCCTTGGCAGAAACAACCCTTCGAGCTCCTTTTCGCGTCCGAGAACCATCGCCACTCGCACCATGTTGTCGAAACTTACATTACGACCGGCTTCAAGGTTTGACACCGTATTCGTCGCAATGCCCGCGCGAGCGGCCACGTCTGCTTGTGTCATCTCCAAGGCCAATCGCTCTGTGCGCAGGCGTTGGCAAATCCGTTTGACGATCTCGCTCGCGGTAGTGAGGCTTAAATCCAGCATGTCGTGTGTACCGTCGGCGTTTAGTTTTGATTATCAGTACACAATATACTGTGGATTAAACCTAAGAATATAATTTAACTAACAAGAAAATGTAATTAGGTTTAATGGGTGGGATAGGCCAGCACGGGTTGACGCGCCAAGGTTCAACCCTGCTGCAAAACTTTAAGAGCCGCCGACGCCAGAAAGCCCGAGCGGCTTTTCTCTTCCGGGTGATGCAATACATACTCGTCAATGCGGTTGAGCAAGTGCCCCGGCAGGGTGATGTTGAGCTTCTGGGCTTTGCCCAAATACTTGAGCACATCGATATCCACCACGGCCCATGCACAACCGGCGTATTTCGGGTTGGCCACGTGCAGGCTCAGTTTGCTGGCCGCTGGAATGGGGGCGTCGTCGTCCGCCAGAATCTCGAAATGACCTTCGATGGCTTCGCGAGCCATGGCGACGGCATCGTCCAGATCCTCTCCGGCGGAAAAGCATCCAGGAATGTCCGGGACTTCTACACCCCAGGCGTGTTGGTCATCGCCAATTGAAATCGCAATCGGGTAGAGCATATTTGTTGTCCTCCATGGCGCAACTGACTCAGAGAGTCAAAGCAGCGCCTGCTGCAAAATACTGATGGCCGTTTTCTTCAGCAGATCCTTTTTCGGATGTGGCACGGTGACCAGTCCTGGTTTGGTCGGATGCTTGAAGTGGTGGTGACTTCCTTTGATCCGTACCAGATACCAACCGTCTGCGACGAGTTGGCCGATTAAAAAACGGCTATTCACAACACCTCCCTGTGGTGTGCTTGGTGGGTACTATACCGATTGAGTTAAAGTGATCAACACTATAACCACCGGTCGGTCGTCTTCCGCTGACGGGCGGGGTCGCTTACCGCAGTCTAGGTAAGGCAGGCGCGATGGCGAGGTGGGTGTGTTACCGGGTTTTGCTCATGTTCATGTGGCGGTCTTTCGCTGCAAAATAATGGAACACATCTTTTTCTGACGTCACTCTCGGGCTGCTAACGTTGACTCTAATGGGCGAAGGTCATGGACATTCAACGAGCCTGTTGAAAGGAAGTCACCTCTCTATAAAGCCGCGTAGTAATGCATGGAATTTGGCCATGTGATCGTCAGAAGGGAGTGAAACGGATGTCGACTCTAAAATTCAGCTATAGAGATGCAAAGGGCGATTTAAGTCAGCGAGAGTTGATTCAATGGTCAGAAAATTCGGCTTACATTCAAGGACGATCTGTCAGCGATACCTTTCCTAAAACCTATCGCAAGGATCGCATCATCGAAGTATTGCTTGGGGCTGAGCTGCTCTTAAACGAGGCCGCTCCTCCTTCTCCGAGGCTTCAGCACGATCGAAAGCCACCGGCGCTCGTTGCTTCAGAAGCCGCTTCGCAAACGCCTCATCCGAAAATGTCACCGGGTAGGATCAATCAAATTCTTTTCACTGGGTTCGCAGCTGCACAACGGGCTGAGCTTGAGCAAAAAGCAGTGGAATATGGGTTGAAGGTCATGAGTACGGCAGGCAAGACGCTGACGTTTCTTTGTTATGGCGAAAATGCGGGGCCAACCAAAGTTTCCAAGGCGCTTGAGGCTGGAGCTTTTATCATCAACTCAGAGCAATTCTTGAATCTGATCACAACGGGAGAAATCCCCTGAAGTCATCACGTCGCTCAGCCTGCGCATTGAAACTGCGCCAACCGCCGAATGCTTGTTACATGCAGCCAGCATCACCTCATTCTGCTTCTTGGTAGCTGCGGTCAGCACTTCACGGTAAACGCGCTTTTTTTCGTGGGATTTCGCATTACGGATGAAGTCTGCGAATAGGCTTGCGTACTCCCCTTTGAATCCGATTGTCATGGAATTGCTCCGTCATTGATCCCAGGCATGGGGCATCATTTCGTGCCTCGCATACTTCTCAAGGATTGTCGTTAGAGAGAACAAAAGCGTACAGGTGGAGGGTGCATCTTCAACCAGCGGAGTGTTTCTGAATCGTTCCACGCTGACCAAGTGACCAACCTCAAATCCCAGCCACAAAAAAACCGGCCCTATAGGCCGGTTTTTGCTGTTCCTGCATCCCCCGTCAAAAAACAACGTGAGACCAAAATTCGAGTGGAGCGGGTAGAGGGAATCGAACCCTCGTCGGAAGCTTGGGAAGCTACTGTTCTACCATTAAACTATACCCGCTCAGAGCGGCTGACTTTGTACCAGACTCGGCCACGGATTTGAAGTTTTTCTTTTACTCATGAACGCTTTAAATCACTGAAAACGGTCAATCGCGGGCGAGCACTGCGGTCAGAAAAGCAAAATCTCAACCCCACAGCCTCGCTCGCAACGACACCCTTTCAAATAGCCAATGCATGTTGATCCTGAACAAACGAGTAGCGCGTTCGGCTGGTCTGCTGCGCCGGTTTCAGAAAGCCGAGCAGGGCATTCTGGCTATCGCGGCACGCGGCCTTGTGTTCCATGTCGAGGAAGTGCCCGGTGGCTTGCAGCGTGGTGAACGTGCTCTGGGCCACGTGGTTGCCGAACAGGCGTGCGTCTTCGGCAGCGGTGTATTCGTCCCACTCGCCGTTTAAAAACAGCACCGGCACGTTGATCTTTTTCGCGGCATTCAGATAGCACTGCCGATCGCTGTGCAGTACGTCGCTGATGTGGAAGTGCATCTGCCCGTATTCGTGCTCGGCGAGGCTGCTGACGTGGCGATAGTTGAAGCGTTTGAACAGTGACGGCAGGTGTTTGCCGATGGTGTTGTTGACCAGATGGCCGACGCGGTCGCCGTCGCGCTGGCCGAGGTAGTCGACGCCGCGTTCGAGGTAGTCGAGCATGTGCGCGTTGATCACTGGCGAGAACGAGCTGATCACCGCCCGTTCGATACGCCGTGGCTGGTGGGCGAGGGCGACCAGGGTCGCGGCGCCGCCCCAGGAGAACGACAGCACGTGTTCGGCGGCGAAGTGGTCGATCAGCTCGAGCAGAATCTGCCCTTCGACGTCTTTTGTCAGATGTTTCTCATGGCGGTTGTGGGCTTTTGACCGACCCGCGTAGGGCTGGTCGTAGCAGACCACGTTGAATTGCGGGTGCAGGTTTTTCACAGTCTGTGCAAACGACGCAGTCGTGGCCATCGAGCCGTTGACCAGGATGATGGTCTTTTCTGCGGCGTCTGCGCGATAGAACTCCGTGTAAACCCGATACTGACCCTGTATATCCAGCACAGCGATTTCTGGCCTCATGTCATAAGACTCCTGGCAAGCAAGCGGGTATGCGCGCAAATAGAGATTGCACGAGCTTTGTGACAGGTAGGCATACGCCTGGAATTTGCTTGGCCCATGTCGATCCATGACTGCGGTCGACGGGTATTGTTATTGGCGGGCAGTCTGCCGGCTGAGGCGGAGCCTTGAAGGCTCTCTACCGGCAAAAAGTTTCTTGGATGTATGTTGTGACTCATCGGTCACAATCTGGCCGACGTCCTGATTCAAGCAGGGGAGTCGGGATCGCGCAAGTGCCGTTGGTAAATTGTTCGACAACTTCTGCTGAGCGGTCGCCGGCTTAGAACAAATGGATCTCTTCGGTGCGCAAAGCGCGGTACTCGCCCGGTTTTAGCGCGTTATCGAGGTGCAGAAGACCCATGGATTCGCGGTGCAGGCGCAGGACTTTGTTGTTGAAGAAACCAAACATGCGCTTCACCTGATGGTAGCGACCTTCGACGATGCTCAACCGCGCCGACCGTGGGCCAAGCAGCTCCAGCTGCGCCGGTTGCGTCGTCAGGTCCTCGAAGGCGAAGTAGATCCCCTTGGCAAAGGTGCTCGCATATTGCGCGCCAATCTCCTGCTCGGTCTCGACGTAGTAGACCTTTGGCAGTTTGGTCTGCGGCTGGGTCAGGCGTCGCGACCATGCGCCGTCGTTGGTGATCAGCATCAGGCCGGTGGTGTTGAAGTCCAGGCGTCCGGCGATGTGCAGATCGTCCTTGTCCGGCTCATCGACCAGGTCGAGCACGGTCGGATGTTGCGGATCGCGGGTGGCGCTGACGCAGCCCGGCGGCTTGTGCAGCATGAAGTAGCGCGCCGCTTTGCCGACTTGTAGCACTTCGTCATCGACTTCGACGCGGCTGAACTCCAGCACTTCGCTGTGCGGATCGCTGACGACTTTTCCGTCAAGCCGCACGCGCTTTTCCACCAGCAACAGGCGAACCTGCTGACGGTTGTAGCGGGGCAGGTTGCTGAGGAAACGGTCAACGCGCATGTTCAGTGTTCGATGAATGAAGGGCCGCGCATCTTACGGGATCGGTCGCTTGGCCGCTTGCAGTTGCGCCTCGACCTGCGCGCAACGCGGGCAAAGGCAGGATTGGTTGCGCAGTTCTGCCGGCAGCGCTTCAAGCACGGCCGGGTCGATGCTCACGCCATAGCACCAGCATTCGCGGTCGGCGGTGCGCGGGTCGGCGAGGCTGCAGTCGTTGCGGGCGCCGCAGGCCGGGCAATGGTCGGGTTTAACGTCGGAATCAGGCATAAGTCGAGTGAGGCATTTCCACGCAGGTGCGGTTGCGGCCGGTGTGTTTGGCCCGGTACATCGCATGATCGGCCCGCGACAGCAGGCTGTGCAAGGTGTCATCGCGTTGCAGGGTGGTGGCGCCGATGCTTACCGTCAGATTGAGGCGGTGGCCGTCGTAGGCATATTCGTGTTGTTCGACGTGTTGGCGGATCTTCTCGGCAATTTTCTGACCGGTGTCGCCGTCGGTGTCCTTCAGTAAAACGATAAATTCCTCACCGCCCCAGCGGCAGACAATGTCGGCATGGCGCAGGCAACTTTGCAGGTCGCGGGCAAAACCGATCAGCACTTGATCACCGGCCATGTGCCCGTAGGTGTCGTTCAACACTTTGAAGTGATCGAGGTCGAGCAGCAACGCCGTTAGCGGTTTGGTCTCGCGTTGCGCTTCGTGCAGGGCCTGTGCGGCGAGAATGTCGAAGCCACGGCGGTTGGGCAGTTCTGTGAGGCTGTCGAGGGTGGCCTGAGCCTGGATTTTGCTTTGATAGCGTTTGATCACACGGTTGAGCAGCGCCAGCACAATCAGCGTCACCAGCAGGCAGATCAGTAGATTCAGGTACAGCGACTGACGGATTTCACTCAGCGCGCCATCCTCACGTTTATCAACAAACAGATACCAGTTCAGCTCCGGAATAAACCGCACGTTGAGAAAATGCCCCTGACCGTGGGCGGAATATTCGTAGCTGCCGCTGTGCGGTTTCGGCAACTGGCTGACCAGACTTTTCATGCTCTCGAGTTCGCCGAGACTCTTGCCGATGTGCGCGCCTTCAGGCCCGCCGTCGGCGCCGGTCAACACCAGTCGGCCGAAGGTGTCGACGAAGTACACGCTGCGTTGATAGCGCTGTTGATATTTGTCGATCAGCTTGATCACCGCGTCCACGGTCAGGCCGACGCCCGCCGCACCGATGAAACGGTTGTGGTAGTCGTAAACCTTGTAGTTGATGAAGAAGGTCAGGTTGTCCTTGTTGGCCAGATCCGGGTCGACGTTGATCTCATACGGGTCCTTCATGTCGCGCACACGGAAGTACCAGGCGTCGCGCGGTTCGTCGACCTTGACCTGCTTGAGCACGCCTTTGGCGTGGTAATAGGTGTGGCTGGCGTTGGAGACGAAGAACGCGGTGTAGGCGCCGTAATGGGTCATGACTTCGTCGAGGTAGCGGGTCATCTGCTCGGGATTCTGCTCGCCGTTGACCACCCAGTCGCGCATGAAGGTGTCGCGGGACATCATCGAGGAAATCAGAATCGGCCTGACGAGGTCTTTCTGGATTTCCGAGTAGACCGTGTCGGAGGTCAGCGGCAGTTCGGTGTTGACGATGTTGTCGCGGATCGACGCGCGCGAGGCGTAGTAGCTGAGCAACGACGTGGCGAGGAACCCGGCGCCGAGCAGGGCGATCAGCGTCAGGACCAGCGAGCGTTGCGAGTACAGGGGAGAACGAAGCGGCATGGCAGTTCCGTTGGCAGTGGCCCGATGGCATGCATTCTAGTGGGATGGCCGGGAAAAGACTGCGGGATTTATGCCTGAAATGGCGGGGGAAATGACGTAGAGGGTGTGTCAGAAGGATCGCTCCCTCACCCCAGCCCTCTCCCGGGGGGAGAGGGGGCTAGATTGTGGTGATTTCAAAACCCGAGTTCGACGGGTTATCACTGAATGGCGATACCCTCACAGACACCCCGGTCAATCCCCTCTCCCTCCGGGAGAGGGCTAGGGTGAGGGCTGGTTTCTGGATCAGCTCCAAGTTTCAAGATACGCCTGCCAGCCCTCTCCTGAAGGTAGAGGGTGCTGAATTGTGGTGATTTCAAAAATTGTGTTCGGCTCGGTATCACCGAATGGCAAGCATCTGACAAACACCTCGGTCAGTCCCCTCTCCCTCCGGGAGAGGGCTAGGGTGAGGGTTGGTTTCCGGATCAGTTCCGAGTCTCAAGATACGCCCGCCAGCCCCCCAAATGGCTGATGTCCAGCGCACCCTCCAGTCCATACGGCTCACAAATAAACCCGCTCTCCCAACGCCCATCCGCCAGTTGCACCTTGCCCAATCCAAGCGGTGCCGGAATCCCGGTGAGGAACGAGCCCAATTCACTGCTCGGCAATTCCCACACCTCCACCGCAATCGCCACACCGCCATCCTTCACTCGCACCATGCCCGGCCGCAGCGGCGGGCCGCCGGCCAACGCATACAGTTGATAATCCGGTGAGCTCAACGTTGTCTCCAGCAAACGCCCACCCCGCTGGGTCAGTTGCCAGTTCAGTGCCAACCCCTGCAGATGCGCGCCACACACCACGATGCGTGCACGATCATGGCGCGCTGCGTTCATAGGCGTGGGCAATGCCGGGTCCTGCTGACGCTGCAGCGCATCGGCCACACTCAGCAAATATTGATCGGTGAACGCCCGGCCAAACAGCGTCACGCCCCACGGCAATCCATTGGCCATAAACCCGCTTGGCACGGCGACAGCGGCGTAGTCGAGCAGGTTCATGAAGTTGGTGTAGTAACCCAGTTCGGAATTGCGCAGCACCGGTTCGGCGTGCAGTTCGGCCAGCGTCACCGGCCGGCCAATGGTCGGTGTGAGCACGCAGTCGAGGCCTTCGAGGGCCTGATCGCACAGCGCTTTCAAAGCTTGCAGCCGATACTGCGCGCGGAAGGTCTGCACGCCTGTCACCGCCGGCGCCTTGGCCAGTACGGCGCGGATCACCGGCAAAACGGCCTCGGGATTCTTCTCCATCAACTCACCCGCCACGCTATAGCGCTCGGCGACCCACGGCCCCTCGTAAAGCAGGCGCGCGGCTTCAAGAAATGGCGACAGATCCAGCTCGACCGCTTCGCCACCCAAGGCCTTGAGTTGATCGATGGCGTCGCCGAACAACAGCGGCCCTTCGACGCAGCCGAAAAACTCAAGATCCTGCGCGCGCGGCACGCCGAAACGAAACGCGCGTGGTGCACCAAACGCCGAGCCGTCATTCCACGATGGATTGCGACGGCTGTATTCGTCGCGCGGATCAAGTTTGGCGGTCAGCGCCAGTAACTGACTGGCCTCACGCGCCGTCGCGGTAAACGTGGTCACGCAATCCAGCGTTCGGCATGCAGGCAGCACACCGGCCGTGGAAATCAGACCTTTGCTCGCCTTCAATCCGACCAGATTGTTCAGCGCCGCCGGCACCCGACCGGAGCCTGCGGTGTCGGTGCCCAAGGCAAAACTCGCCACGCCCAACGCCACCGCCAGCGACGAACCGGCGCTGGAGCCACCGGACGGATATTCCGTCAGCACGCTGTTCGGGCACGCGCCATACGGCGAGCGGCTGCCATTGAGCCCTGTGGCAAATTGATCGAGATTGGTCTTGCCCAGCGGAATCGCACCCAACGCAATCAACTGCTCGACGAGGGTCGCCGAGCGCTCCGGCACATAAGCAAAGTCCGGGCACGCGGCGGTGGTCGGTATGCCGGCCAGATCGATGTTGTCCTTGATCGCAAACGGCACGCCGTACAGCGGTAGGCTATCGAGCTCGCGACCGTCGAGGGCGGCAAGGTAGGGCTCCAGTTCGGCGACGCTGAGCAGGTGGATGAACAGGTGATAATCCGGGTTCAGTGCGGCAGCTTTCTCGCGCAGTTTCGGCAGCAGTTGACGCGGTGTGGTGTCGCCATTGCGATAGGCCAGGCGCAGAACATCGAGTTGCAGATTCATGAGTTGATCCTTATCCAATTGGTTTCAGTCGAGTTCCAGCACCACGACCCGTTGTCCGGCACGCACCGCCGAACCGGGCTGCACGCGGATCTCGCGCACCACCCCGGCCATCGGCGCGAGCACCGGGATTTCCATCTTCATCGACTCGAGAATCACCAGCACATCCCCCGCCGCGACACGGCTGCCGGCCTCGACCTGCACCTGCCAGAGATTGCCGGCAATGTGGCTGTCGACGCTATGTTCACCGTCGGCTAGTGGCGTGTCTTCGCTGGTTTGCGCCACGGCTTCTTCGCTGTCGAAATGCGCCTGACCGCTGGCGATCCAGCGTTCACGCTCAGCATTGAAGGCGCCCTGTTGCTGGGCGCGAAAGGCGTTGATGCCTTCGGCTTCGCGATTGAGAAAAGCCTGATAATCGGCGAGGTTGAGCTGACTGTGTTCGATGTTCAGATCGAAGCGCCCCAGCGGAAAATCGCGGCGGATGCGCAGCAGCTCGTCGGCGCTGACCGGGTAAAAACGGATCTGGTCGAAGAAGCGCAGCAGCCACGGTTTGCCGTCGAACGCGGCGACTTCGCGGTAGCGATTCCACATCTGCAAGGTGCGCCCGACAAACTGATAACCGCCGGGGCCTTCCATGCCGTACACGCACATGTAGGCGCCGCCGATGCCCACCGAGTTTTCGGCGGTCCAGGTGCGTGCCGGGTTGTACTTGGTCGTGACCAGACGATGGCGCGGGTCCAGCGGCGTGGCCACTGGCGCACCGAGGTAGACGTCGCCAAGGCCCATCACCAGATAGCTCGCATCGAACACCGTGCGCTGCACTTCGTCGAGGTTCGGCAGGTCGTTGATGCGCCGGATGAACTCCAGATTGCTCGGGCACCACGGCGCGTCCTTGCGCACGGTGGTCATGTATTTCTCGATGGCCAACTGGCAGGCCGGGTCGTCCCACGACAGCGGTAAATGCACAATACGTGACGGCACTTGCAGGTCGTTGGCGGCACACACCGCATCCCACTCGCCGGCGATGATGCCGAGCAGATCGGCCAGCGGCAGTTGCTCGGGCTGGTAGTGGATTTGCAATGAGCGAATACCGGGGGTGAGGTCGATCACGCCGTGCAGGGATTTGCTTTCCAGTGCCTGCATGAGGGCGTGGGCACGGAAACGCAGCACAAGATTGAGTTCAGGCTCGCCGATTTCCAACAACAAATGAGTGTCGCCAGAAACCCGCCCGACCAGGCGCATATCACCCTGACCCAACTCCAGCACCACAGGCGACACCAGACCCTGTGGGAGCGAGCTTGCTCGCGAATGCGGTGTGTCAGACACATCAATGTTGACTGACAAGGCCTCTTCGCGAGCAAGCTCGCTCCCACAGGGGAGATCCCATTTCAGGGCGAGATCGCGAGCGGTTTTTAGATTGACGGGGATGAATTGGATTTTATCGCCGGCCTTGAGCTGGCCCAGTTGCCACAGATCCGCCTCAATTACCGTCACCGGGCAGACAAACCCGCCGAGGCTCGGGCCATCGGGGCCGAGGATCACCGGCATGTCACCGGTGAAATCCACCGCACCAATGGCATACGGATTGTCGTGAATATTCGACGGATGCAACCCGGCTTCACCGCCGTCCGCGCGCACCCATTCCGGTTTCGGCCCGATCAGACGAACACCGGTGCGGCTGGAGTTGAAATGCACTTCCCACTGAGTTTCAAAAAAAGTGCCGATGTAATTTTCGCTGAAATATTCCGGCGCGGCGTGCGGGCCGTAAATCACCCGAATCTGCCGCACCGCCTGCAACTCGCAAATGTGCTGGAGTGCCAGTTGTTGACCGCAGCTACGGTCGGCCAGCGCAGGCACATGCAACACATCACCGGCACGCAACGCCCGACCACCATGCCCACCAAACTGACCCAGAGTGAAAGTGCTTTTGCTGCCCAGATAATCCGGTACCTGCAAACCGCCGCGCAGACACAGATAACTGCGTGCCCCGGCGCCACTGATGCTGCCCAGATGCAACGTGGCGCCCGCCGGGATCAGCAGCGCGGTGTTCATCGGCACGTTTGTACCTTCAAGCGTCAAGGCAATCGGCGCACCCGTCACCGCGACCACTGCTGCGCAATTGAAGCGCAGCAAAGGCCCGCTCATGGTGATTTCCAGCGCCGCCGCGCCTTCAGCATTGCCAAGCAGACGATTGCCCAGACGCAACGCGCGGCTGTCCATCGGCCCCGACGGCGGTACACCGACCGCCCAGTAGCCGAGGCGACCGGGATAGTCCTGCACGCTGGTTTGCGTGCCGGCGCTGAGCACTTCGAAGGTGTTGGCGCGATAGACCAGTCCCTCCAGGCAACGGGTCCACGGCTCGCCGCTGGCGAAAGGCGTGTCGAGGAGAATCTGCCGCAGGTAATCGCGGTTGGTTTCCACGCCGTACAACAGACTGTCGCCCAACGCTTGATGCAACTCGGCTCGCGCCTGTTCGCGGGTCGGCGCCCAGGTGATGACTTTGGCAATCATTGGATCGAAATACGGCGGGATCTCGCAACCCGCCTCGACCCAGGTGTCGATGCGCAGTTGAATACCGTTGGCTGGCGGGAATTCCACGGCCGTCAGCAAGCCTGGGCTCGGCTGAAAATCGCGGCCCGGATCCTCCGCATACAGGCGCGCCTGAATCGCGTGGCCCTCGGGTTGCAAACCACGTATGAGTTCGCTCAGCGGCGGCAGATCACCGGCCGCCAACTCGACCATCCAGCGCACCAGATCGACGCCCCAGACTTGTTCAGTGACGCCATGCTCCACCTGCAACCGCGTGTTCACTTCAAGAAAATAGAAGCGTTGCGCCTCGCTGTCGAAAACGAATTCCACCGTGCCGGCGCTGCGGTAGTTCACCGCTTTCGCCAGTTTGATCGCCGCTGCGCACAGCTCATCGGCCATGCCATCCGGCAGGTTCGGCGCCGGGGTTTCTTCGAGGACTTTCTGATTGCGCCGCTGCACTGAGCAGTCGCGCACGCCGAGGGCGATGACCTCACCGCGACCGTCGCCGAACACCTGCACCTCCAGATGCCGGGCACGCTGGATGTACTTTTCGATGAACACCCCGGCGTCGCTGAAATTGTTCTGACCGAGGCGTTTCACCGCTTCAAACGATTCGCTTAATTCAATGGCGCTACGGCACACGCGCATGCCGATGCCGCCACCGCCGGCGGTGCTTTTCAGCATCACCGGGTAGCCAACCTGTTCGCCGGCAATCAGCGCTGCGTCGAGGCTGTCGAGCAGTTCGGTGCCTTCAAGCATCGGCACGCCGTGCTGTTTGGCCAACGCGCGGGCGGTGTGCTTGAGGCCGAACACGCGTAGTTGCTCCGGCGTCGGGCCGATGAAGGCGATGTTGTGCGCTTCACAGGCTTCGGCGAACGCAGCGTTTTCCGAGAGAAATCCATAGCCGGGATGGATCGCCGTGGCGCCGCTTTGTTTGGCAATGGCGAGGATCTTGTCGACGGCCAGATAAGTGCCGGCGGCAGCGCCTTCACCGAGGCTGTGCGCTTCATCGGCGTGCAGGATGTGCAGGCTGGCGGCGTCGGCTTCGGAATACACGGCCACGCCTTTGACCTGCAGTGAAGCGAGGGTGCGCAGGATGCGGCAGGCGATGGCGCCACGGTTGGCGATGAGGATTTTTTCGAACATGGCATAACCCCTGAAGGGGAAGCGGGCCGTCCCGCCGTTTTTCGACAGACATCCGGGCCGTCCCGGATGAAAAACACACTTCAGAACACCACCGATCCCCTGTAGGAGTGAGCCTGCTCGCGATAGCGTCGGATCAGTCAAAACTCATGTACTTGACACAGCGCTATCGCGAGCAGGCTCACTCCTACAGTTTGATCTGTGGTGATTTCACTTTTTCAGGCACTGCCCGGAACGCGCCTGGCACAGGGCAAACAACCAACGGCGCAACCGGCTGATTTTCAGTTCCATACCAGCAGCTCCGCAGGTGTCGGGTTGTAGGCGTTGCATGGGTTGTTCAACTGCGGGCAATTGGAAATCAACACGATCACATCCATCTCGGCACGCAAATCGACGTACTTGCCCGGCGCCGAAATCCCGTCCTCGAAGGTCAGCCCGCCATCCGCCGTGACCGGCACATTCATGAAGAAATTGATGTTCGGCCCGATGTCACCTTTGCCCAGTCGCCCATCATGGGCGCAGGCGCGCAGGTAGTTGTCGCGGCAGCTGTGCATGTAGCGCTTTTCCAGGGCATAGCGCACGGTGTTGCTCTCTTGTGCGCAGGCACCGCCGAGGGTGTCGTGGCGTCCGCAGGTGTCGGCGACGATGGTCAGCATTGCGTGGCCGAGGTTGGAATACAGCACGCTGCCGGTGCTCAGGTAGACGCTGTTCTGTCGACGCAAGGTGCGCTGCACGTCGTAGCGTTCCTTGGGATTGGCGAGGCTGTAGAACAACGTATCGACGGCCTGATTGCCTTCCAGGTCGAGGATGCGCAGGGTCTGGCCGGCCTTGACCTCCATCAGCCAGGGTTCACCGGCCGGGATCGTGGCGCGGTACACCGCTGTGTCGGGTTGGTTTTGCGAAGTGGCGATAGCAACTGACATGGCAGCGATCCTCAGGCGAACAAACGGTCGGTGTTGATAAAGCCGCGCTCATTTTCCGGGCGCGAGGTGCGGCAGTGTTCGGCGACGCTGGCGTCGGCGTTCATCCAGCTCAGCTTCAGTGGTTTCGGTGCGTATTCCGGCGACGGGTCCATCGGGTGTTGCAGCGCGGTGAGCACCACCAGTGTGTCCATCGGCGCGTACAACTCGATGTAGTCGCCAGCCTTGGAGTTGCCTTCGACGAAGTGGAAGCGCCCGGCTTCATCGACGTTGACGCGGCTGAACAGATTGAGCGTCATCAGCAGGTCGGACAGGCCCAGCCCCCACTTGCCGAGTTCCACCAGCAGGTTGTCGGTGCCGTTGCGGAAGAAGCCGTTGCGCAGTTCCTGATAGCGGCCCTGACCGTACTTCTGCACGACTTCTTCGGCGCAGAGCACACCGCCGAGGCTGTCGCTCCAGCCGCAGGTGTCGGCGGTGATTGCGGCGAGTACGCGGCCCATGTCCGAGTACAGGCAGTGGCCCGTGGTGAGCTTGGCGGTGTGTTGGCATTTGAGGCTGTCGGGCAGGTTCAGCCGCTCGGTTTTTTCATTGGCGTTGAGCAGGGTCAGGCTGACGTTGGCGCCGCCGCGCAGATCGGTCAGGCGCAGCAATTGGCCGCGCTTCAACACGAAGGAACGGTGGCCGCCGCCGGGGAGAATTTCTTCGGCGAAGGGTGGGAACAGGCGGGTTGAATCAGTCATGGGATCAGTCCTCTCAAGCGGTGCGAAGGGCGCCTGCCAGTGGTAACGGCAGGGCGGCGACGGCGGCGCGTTGGGCGCGGCGGTCGCTGTTCAAAGGGATGTCGTAGGTGATGCGTGCGCCATAGGCGCCGGGGGCGTGCGGGTCGAGACGCACCTTGTCGAACACCAGCAGACGCGTGCCGAGGCTGAAGCCTTCGGACAGGTCATGGGTGACCATGAACACCGTCAGTTTGGTCTCGCGCCACAACTCCAGCAGCAACGCGTGCATGTCTTTGCGGATGCCCGGATCGAGCGCGCCGAACGGTTCGTCGAGCAGCAACACGCGTGGTTTCATGATCAGTGCCTGAGCAATCGCCAGCCGTTGTTGCATGCCGCCGGACAGCTGCGCCGGGTATTTGTCGAGGGCATGGCCGAGGCCGACTTTGTCCAGCAATGCCGCAGCCTGTTCGCGCGCCTCGCGTTTGCCGCTGCCGAACAGCCGACCGAGCAACGGCGCACGCGGCAATTCAAGGCCGAGGGCGACGTTGTCGAGCACGCTCAAATGCGGGAACACCGAGTAGCGCTGAAACACCACGCCACGGCTGGCATCCGGCTCGCTGGCCAGCGGTTGACCGTCGAGCAGAATCTCGCCGCGACTTGCCGTTTCCTGGCCGAGCAGCAGGCGCAGAAACGTCGATTTGCCGCAACCGGATGCGCCGACCAAGGTGCAAAACTCACCTTCGTTGACGTTCAGGTTCAAGCCTTCCAGCACCACTTGATCGGCGTATTGCTGCCAGACGTTTTTTACCGTGATGAAGCTCATTTGGCCGCCCCCTCATACCAAGGGAAGGCCCGGCGGGTCAGGTATTTCAGGCCCCAATCCATCAGCCAGGCGAGGAGAGTGATCCACACCACGTACGGCAGAATCACGTCCATCGCCAGATAACGCCGCACCAGAAAAATCCGGTAGCCGAGGCCGTCGGTGGAGGCGATCGCTTCGGCGGCAATCAGGAACAGCCACGCCGAGCCGAGCATCAGCCGCAACGAGATCAACAAACGCGGCAACAGTTGCGGCAGCACTACGCGCAGCATCAATGTCCAAGTCGAGGCGCCGAGGGTCTGCGCCTTGATCAGCAGTTCGACGGGAATTTCCCGCGCGCGTTGTTCGAGGTCGCGAGCAAGCGCCGGGGTAATGCCGATGACAATCAGCATGACTTTCGACAACTCGCCCAGACCGAAAACGATGAACAGAATCGGCAGGATCGCCAGTGGCGGCACCATCGACAGCACCGTCAGCATTGGCGACAACGGTGCGCCGAACAGCGGCAGCGTGCCGGCGGCGATGCCCAGGCACAGCCCGGCCAATGCAGCGATGCCAAGGCCGATGGCCAGACGCCGCAGACTCGACGCGGTGTCCTGCCACAACAGGTAGTCACCGGTGCGGCTGTCGGCATTGAAGGCCAAGCGTTTGACCGCGTCGGTCATCTGCACGGCGCTGGGCAGCAGTTTGTCGTTGGGGTTATCCGCCAGGCGCTCGGCCGAGCCCATGAAATAGGCGAACAGCAGCAGAGCGAACGGCAGGATCACCAGCAACAGGCGACTGGGGCGATCCGGGTGGCGATTGATCAGGCGCATGGCCAAATCCTCCGTGGCTTACAGCTTGGCGTCGGCGGCCATCTGCACGTAAGTCGGATCGAAACGCAGCTTGAGGTTGCCGGTGTCGCCGCTGGTCACGCCGTTGGCGAAAGCCATGCCGACCGCGCTGGTGTCTTTCGCGCCTTCCCCAAGCAAGCCGTGCTGGAAGGAGAATTCGGCGACCTTGCGCATGGTTTCCGGCAGTTGCTTGCTGGTGGCGAAACTCAGCGCCTCGCTCGGTGTGGCGAACAGTTTGGTGGTGTCGAGTTGCGCCTGGAATCCGGCCAGATCAGTGCCCGAGGCCTTGGCCATATGCTCCAGCGCAGCCTTGCTAGCAGCGTTCCTGGCGTTCATCAGCTCGACCACTTCGAACCACGCGCCGGTCAGCGCCTTGCCCAGCGCCGGGTTGTCTTTGAGGGTGGCGCTGTTGACCACCATCATGTCCATGATCTCGCCGGGAATCTGGCTGGAGTTGAACACTTCGGTCACCCCCGGTTTGGCCTTGATGTCCGAGAGCATCGGGTTCCAGGTGGTCACGGCGTTGACTTGCGCGGTGTTGAAAGCGGCGGAGATGTCGGCGTCGGAAGTGTTGACCACTTTCAGGTCTTTTTCGGTCAGATCGATCGAGTCCAGCGCGCGGGCCAGCAGGTAGTGCGAGACCGACAGCTCGACCAGGTTGACGTCCATGCCCTTGAGATCGGCGACTTTCTTGCCGTCGCCCTTGAGGACGATGCCGTCGTTGCCGTTGGAGAAATCGCTGACGATCAGCGCGGTGCTGTCGACGCCGCCCGCCGCTGGAATGGTCAGTGCGTCCATGTTGGTCATGGTGCAGCCGTCGAACTGGCCGGCGGTGTACTGGTTGATCGATTCGACGTAGTCGTTGAGCTGCACGACGTCGATCTTGATCCCGTACTTCTTCGCCCATTTGTCGACGATGCCCTGGCTGCCGGCGTATTCCCATGGCATCCAGCCAGCGTAAATCGTCCAGCACACGCTGAAGTGATCTTTCTGAGCGGCGGGGGCTTGGCTGCTGATGAGCGCGGCGAACGCGGCGGCGAGCAGGGCGGGCAAACGTAGTCGGGTCATGGTGGATTCTCCAGTTGATCAAGGGCGGACAGGAAGGCAACGCGGCACCGCGAACGGTGGCTTGTCTCCCGGGCTTTTGTCCCGCCGTGTAACCTCAACTGGAGGTCGCCAACTCTCGGACCAGCCACTCGCGATTGCGAGCCGGAACCCTAGTCAGCCATTGCAAATTGTGGTGCCGCGAACCTGTGATGACTCCTGCACGGGTTTGCTAAAGCGAGACGCGTGCCAAGTCGCGTCAGGCGCTCTGGCACGGGCGCGCGGGTTGCCTAGGGTTGGCGGCGCGGGCGCTGAGGCGCTTTGTGTTGGTGCGCGGATGCACCGTGATGCAGCGCGTTTGCCGCTGATCCGATGGTTTTGCGCTGTCGGCACTCGGCATGGCTTCGTCAGTCAAAACTGATGTCAGCCGGTCTGTGCCGACTGCTGTCGCGGGTCTTTCAGGAGGCCGCCATGCTTATTCAGAAAACGTTGCGAAGGGTGCTGCTGGGAGCGGTGCTCGGTTTGGGTCTGTCCGGTTGTTATTACTACACCGGACCCTACGATGCTTACCCGTCTTCTTACTACTATCCCGGCTATTACTCGCCTTATTACTACGGTGGTTATTACGGTCCGCGCTACTACGGCGGCGCGCGTTATTACCACGGCGGCTACGGTTATCGAGGCGGTTACGGACGGGGTTATCACGGCGGCGGATATCACGGTGGGCACCACTAATCAGCGGCTGAATGACGGCGTTTTTGCGGATGAACAAGGTTTCATAGATCACTTGTTTCAACTTGTTGCAGGAACGCACCAGATGCCGAAAACGCTGTCTGATTTTTCGACAGTCACCGATTAAATGACTGTCGCCTGCCAGCGTCGCTGGTGTGGCCAACCCGCGGTCCAGGAGGCCGCCATGTATAGACGAATTCTTCTGCTTGCTGCGTTGATGTTTTCCGTTGCCGGTTGCGTCCCGTACTCCTACGCGGACTCGTATTACAGCTCAGAGGTCTACACCTCACCCGCACCGGCCTACTACAACACGGGTGGCACGTATTACAACGGTGGCAGCAGGTATTACGCGCAGCCACGCTATTACCAGCCAGCCCCGCGGTATTACCAGCAACCGCGCTATTACCAATCGGCGCCGCGTTACTATCAACCGGCCCCGCGTCACTACGAAAGCCGTCGCTGGCACGGCAATGATCGCGGGCGCTGGGATGGCCACCGTCGCGGTGGTTGGGACAACGATCACCGCGGTCGTGGCAACTATGATCGCCACAGCGGGCGCGGTGACCATAACGGGCGTGGCAACCGCTGGTAATCACCCGCCAACAAAAAGCGGCGCATAAAGCGCCGCTTTTTTGTGCCCGGATTTTAATACTGCGTCAAATCCGCCAACGGATGCCGCCCCTCCCAGACCTTGTGAAAGTGCGCCTCGACCACCGCATCCGGCACGTTATTGATATCCGGCCAGTGCCAGTGCGGCTTCTGATCCTTATCGATCAAGCGCGCGCGAACCCCTTCGCTGAACTCCGGATGCCGACAGCAATTGAGGCTCAGGGTGTATTCCATCTGAAAGATTTCGGCCAGCGACATGTGCCGGGCGCGGATGATCTGTTCCCAGACCAGATGCGCGGTCAGCGGCGAGCCTTCGCTCATGGTTTTCGCCGCCCGCGCGATCAACGGATCGCTGCTGTCGCGTTGCAGGCTGATGGCCTTCCAGGCGCAGGCCACGTCGCTGACGTCGAGCAGTTCGTCGATCTGCTGCCGACGCGGTAGCCACTGCGCCTCGGGCATTTGCGCCACGGCCTCTTGCTGCAACGCCTTGAGCAGACTGTTGAGTTGCACGTCAGTCTGTTCCTGCCAATTGAGCTGCAAGAGGCCTTCGATCAGTTGCGGCTGCTGTTCGTCGAGCAGGAAGCGGTCGGCCAGGTCCAGATCGATCGCATCACGAGCGTTCATGTGCGCGCCGGTCAGGCCGAGGAATAATCCGAGCTTGCCTGGCAATCGTGCGAGAAACCAACTGGCGCCGACATCCGGATACAAACCAATGCTGATTTCTGGCATGGCCAAACGGCTGCTCGGTGTGACGATCCGTGTGCTGGCACCTTGCAGCAAACCCATGCCGCCGCCGAGCACGTAACCATGGCCCCAGCAGATCAGCGGTTTTGGATAGGTGTGCAGGCTGTAATCCAGGCGATATTCCGCGCTGAAAAACTGCGCGGCCAGCGGTGGTACCTCGCCGGGATGGGCGCGACAGGCCTCGACCAGGCTGCGCACCTCGCCGCCGGCGCAGAAGGCCTTGGCGCCGTTACCGCGCAGCAGCACACAGACGATTTGTGGATCCTTGGCCCAGGCGTTCAGCTTGTCGCTGAGGGCGTTGATCATCGGCAGGGACAGCGCATTCAGCGACTTTTCAGCATCGAGGCTGGCGATACCGATGCGGGCGCCGTCGGTGCCGGTGAGTTCTTCGAAGTGCAGATTCATCGTGACCTCGATCGGGAATTTGAACGATCAGTATGATCGTTGTGTGGGAAAGTGCCGGATCTGCATCAGATCAATTGACAAGCGTGGTCGGCTTTCCTAGGGTTCGCCCCATTGTTTTTGCCGGGTATGACCATGACTGCTGACGACCGTATCAAACTCGAACCGAGCTGGAAGGAGGCACTGCGTGCTGAGTTCGACCAGCCTTACATGGCAGAGTTGCGCCAGTTTCTGCAGCAGGAGCGGGCGGCCGGCAAGGAAATCTATCCGCCGGGGCCGATGATTTTCAATGCCTTGAATTCAACACCGCTGGATAAAGTGAAGGTGGTGATCCTCGGCCAGGACCCGTATCACGGTCCGGGCCAGGCCCACGGTTTGTGCTTCTCGGTGCAACCGGGCGTGCCGGCACCGCCGTCGCTGGTCAACATCTATAAAGAGTTGAAACGCGACCTCAACATCGACATTCCCAATCACGGCTACCTGCAGAGCTGGGCCGATCAGGGCGTGTTGATGATCAACACGACCATGACCGTCGAGCGCGCCAACGCCAATGCGCATAAAGACAAGGGCTGGCAGTTCTTTACTGATCGGATCATTGAACTGGTCAGCGAGCGCCAGCCGCATCTGGTGTTCATGCTCTGGGGCGCCCATGCGCAGAGCAAGCAGAAGCTGATCGACGCGACCAAGCATCTGGTGCTGACGTCGGTGCATCCGTCGCCGCTGTCGGCGTATCGCGGGTTTTTGGGTTGTGGGCACTTTGGCCGCACCAACAAGTTTCTTGAGCAGAATGGTGAGACGCCGATCGAGTGGCGTTTGCCGCCCATCTGAAGGGGATCTGAAGGGCCCCATCGCTGGCAAGCCAGCTCCCACAGGGTTTTGTGGGTGCCACAGATTATGTGAACACCCCAAAAAC